>DATGYF010000407.1:0-6857 GCA_035298145.1 Terriglobales bacterium
CTTCGGCACAACCCCAAAAACACAAGCTCGGTCCATTCGAGATTGCGATCAACTGGCGCACGCGCGCGGAGGGCTGGAACTGGTTCGAGGCCCCCACCGGAAACAGCGATTACCCCTTGTGGCATTCGTTGCTGCGAATCGGCATCGGCCAGACCCGGGAAAAGATCGACTGGTTCGCTGAAATGGAGCAGCCGTCCATCCTTGGGCTCCCGAACGATGCGGTGGTTGCGGGCCCCGCAGGCCAGCTTGGCCTGGGTGGGTCCTACTACGTGGCCAACGACAATCAGTCAAACAACGCCAGCATATTTCTGAAACAGGCATTTGTTGACTTTAAGCACCTCGGGCCGACGCGAATGAAGCTGGGGCGCTTCGAATATTTCGATGGCATGGAAGTCAAGCCAAAAGACCCGATGCTTGCGGCCGTGGTGCAGAGCCGGATCGCGCACCGCCTGATCTCCAACTTTGGATTCACTGCGGTTCAGCGGACCTTTGACGGCGGCCAGTTCTCCCTGAATTCAGGGAAGAACAATTTCACCTTCTTCGGCGCCCGGCCAACCGCTGGAATTCTGCAGACTGACGGAATGCCCGAACTGGACATCGAGGTTTACTACGGCGCCTTCACCCGGTCCATCAATACGCCGCGTGGCGAGGCGCAACTACGCGTGTTCGGCCTGGGCTATGTGGATGACCGCAACACCATCTTGAAGACTGACAACCGTCCTGCGCCGGTGCGCACCGCGGACCTGGGCAAGCTTCAGCTGGCCACCTTCGGCGCCAACTACGCGCAGGTGATCAATACCACGAACGCCGGCAAGTTTGATTTTCTGGTGTGGGGCGTTTACCAGGGCGGCTCCTGGGGCGCGCTCAACCAGCGTGCCGGCGCATTCGTGGGTGAACTGGGGTGGCAACCCGCCGTGAAGCACCTCAAGCCCTGGCTGAGCGCCGGCTTTTCTTATGGCAGCGGCGATGGCAATCCCAATGACTCGACCCACGGAACCTTCTTCCAGGTCCTGACCACGCCGCGCCAGTATGCGCGCTTTCCCTTTTACAACATGATGAACAACGAGGATATTTACGCCACGCTGAACCTCAGGCCGGCATCGAAGCTAGCGTTGCGCACCGAAGCGCACGCTCTCCGGCTGGCCAATTCGGCCGATTTCTGGTACCTGGGTGGAGGCGCATTTCAGCCCAAGACTTTCGGATATACGGGCCGGCCCAGCAACGATTTCAGTGGCCTGGCCAACGTCTGGGACCTCAGTGCCGATTACCAGATCACCCGCTCCTTCAGTAGCACGCTGTACTACGGCCATGCCTGGGGTAAGACAGTGGTTGCAAAGATCTACCCCAAGGATCCCAACGGCCAGTTCGCCTACCTGGAGACCAACTTTCATTTCTAGAACATAGTTTGAACCCCGGCGCCGGAGGGATAATATATTTCAACTATTGACCCCCGATAGACAAAGTGTGATCGTGGTCACATTTTTGCGGTAAGTTTAAGGTTGCAAGGAGGATGATCTCAATGGCAGTTTCGACTCCCGCGATGCCCCATATCCATACTGCCCCGGCGGCCAATGCCAGCTTCTATGAGAAGCTAAACAGCCGCTGGCACGAGCGCGCCTTGCAGATTTTCATGTTCATCGTACTAGCACACTGGGGCGAGCACCTGGTCCAGGCCTATCAGATTTATGTAATGGGATGGCCGCGCCCCAAGGCCAATGGCATTCTAGGTTTGTGGTACCCCTGGCTGATCAAGTCCGAAGCGCTGCACTATGGTTATGCCATTGTCATGCTGATAGGAATCTGGGTTCTGCGTAACGGATTCACCGGGCGATCCCGTACCTGGTGGACGGTGGCGCTGGTCATCCAGTTCTGGCATCATATCGAGCATTTCCTGCTGATCTGGCAGGCCACGGCGCATCACAATTTCTGGGGAAAGCCAGTACCGTTCAGCGTTTTGCAGCTAGTGATTCCGCGCGTGGAACTCCATCTCTTCTACAACTCGGTGGTGTTCATCCCCATGGTCATCGCCATGTACTATCACATGTTCCCGTCCGCAGCCGAGGAGAGGACGATGGTGTGCTCTTGTGCATGGGACCACAAGCCTTCAATGCAAGCTGCCTGATCCGAAAAGGCCCGAGTAGGGGGAGTCGCAAGATAGCATTCGCCGCTCAATGGTGCGGGTGGCTGGTTCGCCCGCTTCACGGAAAGTGTCGGGGATTTCTGTTTTGCGCCTGCGCTGCAACTTTGCTCGCGACCGCCTGCTCCAGGCCGGCGGATTCTTCGCGCACGATCACGATTGAGCATGAGATATCGCCCGCGCCTGCCCGGACCGGCCCGGCCGGAGTGACCTTCCGACTGATCGATGCGGCCGGCCGCCCAATCGCGGGAGCGCAGGTTGCGGTAGAGGCGGACATGGCACACGCGGGCATGTCTCCCGTTTTTGACGATGCCCGCGAAATCGAGCCTGGCCGCTACCAGGCTCACCTCAGGTTTGAAATGGCAGGAGACTGGGTCATCCTCCTGCATGTCAAACTCCCCGGCGGACAGAAGTTGGAACGCCAAATTGATGTACCGGGCGTTCGACCCAACTAGGCAAGCTGTTGAATCCCTCATCCATCCCGGCCCTGGAAGCTCCCGAAGCCCTGCCCCTTGATTTAATGCGGGTCCCTGGCCTGGGTCGTCTGTTTCGCTGGCGCTATGCCCGTCCGCTGCTCCAGGCACCGCTGCTCATCGTCAGCGTGGTGATGATCCTGCATGGCCTGTTCGGCCCCTCACTGGCGCCGAAAAATCTGGCGACAACTTTAAGCTGGCTTCACTTCCGCGGCGTGCTGGTGCTGGTGCTGCTCGCCGCGGGAAATTTTTTCTGCCTGGCTTGCCCCTTCATGCTGGTGCGCCAGGCGGCGCGACGCTTGTTCAAGCCGCGTTTCGAATGGCCGCGGGCGCTGCGCAACAAATGGCTATCGGTCGCGCTCTTCGTCCTGGTCCTCTTCCTCTACGAGTTGTTCGACCTGTGGTCCTCGCCCTGGTGGACGGCCTGGCTGATCATTGCCTACTTCCTGACCGTGCTCCTGGTGGACGGCTTTTTCAAGCACGCTTCTTTCTGCAAGTTTGTTTGCCCCATCGGACAGTTCAACTTTGTGGCCTCTACCCTTTCCCCTTTTGAGGTGAAGGTACGCGACCAGGCGGTGTGCACCTCTTGTCCTACTCTGGATTGCATTCGCGGCCGCCGCGAACCGGTCTCTGGCCTGGTCACGATTCGGGGCTGTGAACTGGCACTGTTCCAGCCCCGCAAAGTTGGCAACATGGATTGCACCTTCTGTCTGGACTGTGTCCATGCCTGTCCGCACGACAACGTTGGAATTCTCAGCCGGATGCCTGGAGAAGAACTCCTGACTGATCCCTTGCGATCGGGAATTGGTTATTTCTCACGCCGCAAAGACCTGGCTGCGCTGGCCATTGTGTTTACCTTCGGCGCACTGTTGAATGCCTTTGGCATGGTCAGTCCGGTTTATGCGGTGGAGAGCTGGCTGGGAAAAATATTGCACGTGAGCCATGAAGCGCCGGTGCTCGGCATCATCTTCGCGTTTTTTCTGGTTCTGGAGCCGGTCGTGCTCCTGGGAGTGGCAGCATGGTTGACCCGCATCTGGGCGGGCAGCCGGCGCGCCTTGCTCCCGCTGATGGTGCGCTACACTTACGGCCTTGTGCCCATGGGCTTCGGCATGTGGCTGGCCCACTACGGGTTTCATTTCTTGACCGGTCTCTACACCGTAATTCCGGTAACCCAGAACGCACTGGCGAGTCTGGGATGGCCTGTTCTTGGAGAGCCGCGCTGGACTCTCACCGGCCTGCCGGCAAACATCGTACTGATGATCGAAATCGGGTTCCTGCTGCTGGGCTTTGCCGGCTCGCTGACCGTACTCTATGGTCTGGCCGAAGACGATTCGCCCCGGGAGCCCGTGCGCACCTTCATTCCCTGGGCTACAGTGGGCTTGATTCTGTTTATCGCGTCCATCTGGCTGCTGTTCCAACCCATGGAAATGCGCGCCACCCTGATGGGCGGCTAAAGTGTGGGTCGGACACTCTTGTCCGACGCAGTTGCAGTTGCTGTTGATTTTTTGTTGTTTTGGCAAACGGGCCATTTATGAACCGCCAGACAATCGCGCGTCAAATCTTCGGTCTTGCGGGCCTGGTCGCTTTGGCATGGCCCATGCCAGTACGGGCCCACAACGGCCCACCCTTCCCTATCATTGAGAACCACAAGGTTGGTCCCTGCATAATTTCTCTGTGGACGCATCCTGATGTGGGTACAGGCACGTTCTTCGTATTCGTGCAGCCGCTGCCGGGCACCACGGTTCCCAGAGATCTGAAAATCCAGATCGGGGTTCAACCGGAAAGCGGCCGCCTGCCGGAGGTTGTTTACACTACGGCGCCGGATGAGAGCGGAGGGCAACTGAGTTACAACGCAGCGGTCGAGTTTGATCGCGACGAGTTCTGGAAGATCCGCCTGGTCCTCGAAAGTGCGCAGGGCCGCGGAGAAGAGTTTTCGCGGGTGGAAGCGACTCCGGTGGGCTTCGGAAAATGGGACTTGCTGTTTTTTCTGTTACCTTTCATAGCGGTTGGGTTTCTCTGGTTTCGAGGCATCTCGCGCCGGCGAAGCCGGATGAAACGATTACAGGCCGCCTAGAGCCACGAAGCGGCGCAAGAATGCAGCCCAAGGCGCGGGCCGTGGGATGAGATTTCAAAATTGACTAGCCCCGAAAAGGAGTAGTTGCACACGAAAGAGCTTGATGGTGAATGATCATCAACTGACAACGGAGTCTTTCTGTTGCACGGGACCACACCGCGCCCCGTGCCGGAAGCGTCCCGACTATCGGGTTGCCGGTCTGCTTGTCCTTTTGACGGCGGTGCTCACCACCAACCCGGGATGTCACTCCGCGCCCAAGCTTCCCGATAAATCCTCCAAAGAATATGGCAATGTAGTTTCCGCGTTCTATGTCGGTTTGGCTGCGTTGCAGGTGGGTGACGACGTGCACGCCGACAGCAGGCTGTCGGAGGTGACCCGCCTTGTCCCCGCCGAGCCCGCGGGTTGGGCCAACTGGGGAATCCTGGCGTTGCGCCAGAGAAACTATGACACCGCCGCGCAGAGACTCGACCGGGCGCGCGATCTGGCCCCACAAAATGATCGCATCTACGATCTGCTGGGAATCCTGGACAGCCAGCGCGGCCAATCCGCGCAGGCGATTGCCGACTTGCGCAAAGCTGTGGAACTGAATCCGAAAAACTTGCGCGCCCTCTACCGCCTGGCGGAAGAGACGGAACGGCAAGGGGACGAAAACGGTTCGGTAGAGGTTCAGCAATTGTTGCAAAAGATTCTGGCCGCGCAACCGGACAACCTGGCCGCGCTGCTGGAGTTGAGCCGGATCGCGGCGAAACGCGGCGATGCGGCTGCCCTGAAGTCGGCCGTCGCCCAGATCAGCGCGCGTTCGTCAGCGTGGCCGCCTGAAGTACAGCATCAACTGGCGGCTGTGCAGTCGGCTACAGCGGCCGCGGACCTGCGACCCGCCGCGACCCAGACCACGTTTTTGCGCAATGTGATGATGCGGGTACCCGAATATCGCCAGAGCCTGACTGCGATCAAGGCGCCCCCTGGAGATGAAGCCGAACCCTTCACTCACTTCCTGAAACTCGAATCACCGACGTTCCGGCCGGCGCCGGCGGATACCGCGCTCAGCTTCAATCCGCAGGCGCTTCCGGACCTTGGGAACACGAATGCCGGCAAGAGTCCCTGGAATTGGATTGGCGCGATTCCGCTGGGCAGTGCAGGCGCACCCGTGATTGCAGTAGCCAATGCACACGAAGTGCGCTTCTCCACTGGGGCGATAATTCCCTTTCCCAGTGGATCTTCCAGCGTGCCCCCACAGCCCGAGGGTGTGGTCCCGATTGATTTCAACTACGACTTCAAAACCGATCTGGTGTTGACCGGGGCCGGCGGCGTGCGCCTGCTGCGACAGGACAGTCCGACCGCGTTCACCGATGTGACCGCGCAGGCCAAACTCCCCAAAGCGGTCAGCAATGGCCGCTACACCGGAGCGTGGGCGGTGGACATTGAAGCCGACGGCGATCTCGATATCGTGCTGGGCGCAAAAGCCGGCACTCCAACCGTCTTAAGAAATAATGGGGATGGAACTTTCCTGCCCATTCATCCCTTCGACGTAATTTCCGGCATAAGCGGCTTTGCCTGGGCCGATCTGGATGGCGATGGCAATCCCGATGCCGCGGTCATCGATGGCGCGGGTCGGCTGCACGTGTTCATGAATCTTCGTCAGGGACAGTTCAAGGAGCGCCCGCTGCCCGCCGGTCTTTCGTCCGTCAAAGCCCTGGCCGTGGCTGACGCCAACAACGACGGCATTCTCGATCTGCTGGCGGTGCAGGCGGACGGAGCTATCCTCCGGATTTCGGGCAAGGACGAAGGACAAGGATGGGAGACCGCCGAGATCGCGCGAGTTTCGAACCCCGGCAACTATCTGGCGGGCGTGGTGCGCTTGCACGTTGCTGATCTGGATAACAATGGCGCCTTCGATCTGATCCTTTCTCCCACTGCGCCGGCTGCGAGCGGCAACAACCCTGGCGCGATGATCTGGCTCGGCGATGTCACTGGAAGCTTCACTCTGTTGAGTCATCCAGCAGGACCGGCGCTGGTGTTTGACGCTGCCGATACCGGCAATGACGGCCATCTCGACCTTCTCGGTCTGTCCACGGATGGGCAACCGATGCAAGGGATCAACCAGAGTCCAAAGAATTATCACTGGCAGGTTGTGCGGCCGCACGCCGTCCAGGCAGTAGGCGATCAGCGCATC
>DATGYF010000408.1:0-4191 GCA_035298145.1 Terriglobales bacterium
TCAACCGTAATCCGGGGGCTCCGGCCGGCGGCACCGGAGTCCGCTACCTGATCGGCAAGTTTGATGGCACGAACTTTACCAGCGAAATTCCGGACACTCCCGCGCTGTGGGCCGATTGGGGCAAGGACTTCTACGCCACCAACACCTGGAAGGACATACCGTCCAGCGACAGGCGCAACGTGTGGATCGGCTGGTTCAGCAACTGGCAGTATGCCAATGCCGAACCGACGGTGCTCTGGCGCGGTGCGCAATCCATTCCGCGCACTTTGATGCTGCACCGCTACCCGGATGGGCTGCGATTGGTGCAGCGGCCGGTTCGGGAACTCGAGAGCTTGCGGCGGGAGAGGGTCCGCATGGTGAATGTCAGCGTCGCAGAGGCGAACCAGAAACTGAGTGGGACGAAAAGCAACATTTACGAGTTCGAGGCCGAGCTAGAGCCTGGGCACGCCGGCGAGATCGGGTTTCGCCTGCGCAAGAGCAAAGAGGCCGAAACCCTGGTTGGTTTTGACGCCGATCACCGCGAGGTTTACTTTGATCGCACTCACTCCGGTGAGGTTTCGTTCAGCAAGGGCTTCCCTGGACGCTTCTCCGCCAGGCTAGAGCAAAGCGCCAGGATCAAGCTGCACGTGTTCGTGGACCGTTCGAGCGTCGAGGTGTTTGTGAATGATGGCGAGCGTGTTCTCTCCGACCGCATTTATCCTCCGCTGGGCAGTGACGGGATCGAACTCTATGCAAGGGGGAATGGTGCGAGAGTCGTCTCGTTTACCATGTGGGAATTGAATTCTGTGTGGAAGTAGCGAGGGTGTCCCATCCTCGTCTCTCCCGCTCTTTGGGAGAGACAGGGCGGGGAAGTTTGGAGCATTAACTGACGGGCTACCACGTCACGCCTTCACAATCGCCGTTTCTGAGGGTGGAATCCACACGTTTGACTAAAGAATCCTCCTTTCTGCTCACGAAGTGGTATCTCGACTGCGTCGCCGAGAACGGCGATGCGGTCGTGGTGTATGTGGCGGACCTGCGCTGGAACAATCTCTCCATTCATTACGCAAGTTTGCTCACTGTCGTTGAAGGCCGCGTGCGTTGTGTTTCTTCGCTGCGCAAAGGGCGCTTTCCGCAGCTCGCTCGCGACACCATCACACTCGCCCTGCCCCATCTCGGCATCGCCGGAACATGGCATGCCCTCCGAACGCCGGTGCAGCGCGCCGTCTTTGAGGGCAAGGAGGGCTGCATTCACTGGCACTGCCATCAGCCCATGGCGCAGGTCGATCTGCTGCTTCCGAGCAATACACGAATCACCGGACTGGGCTATGCCGAGTGCATTACCCTCTCGGTCGTCCCCTGGAAATTGCCGCTGGAAGAATTGCACTGGGGACGGTTCCTCTCGGAGCAGCATGCTCTGGTCTGGATCGACTGGCGAGGTCCGCAGCCATGGCGGACCCTGATTCACAATGGCGATGAGCGCGAAATCCAGTCGTTCACGGAATCAGAAATACTGTTCGCGCCGGTAAGCAGGCTCGAGGTTGATCGCGGGCTGGTGCTGCGCAGCGGTCAGCTTGGGCACACGGTATTTGCCGGGATCTCCCGCCTCGCGAAACTGCTTCCACGTAATATGCTGGCGGTTGAAGAATGCAAGTGGCGCAGCCGCGGCGTGTTGCAAGCCGCGTGCGGTAACGCGTCGGGCTGGGCGGTCCATGAGATCGTCAAGTGGAAATGATGAATTCCACCTTGGGCAAAACGTTATACGGCGCGCTTTTCACGGTCGCCCTGCCAATTCTGCTGATCGTCTGGGCAATCCAAACCCGCGGCCTGGTAGACCTGCCCGCTATTCACTCTTTGTCTTGGGGAATCGGCACTATCGGCCTGGGGTCGTTGCTGGTGGCGATGGGAATGGCCTCACTCTGGTGGGTAGGAGGCGGTCTCCCCATGAACGCGTTCCCTCCGCCGCGTTACGTTTCCAGCGGAGTTTATGGTTTGTTCTCGCATCCGATTTATCTCGGCTTTTCGCTGGTTTGCATCGGCGCCGCAATCGCTGCCGGCTCCGCCAGTGGCTTGTGGCTGGTCTCCGCCACGGTAATCCTGGCGAGCACCGCGCTGGTGCTGGGATACGAACTGCCGGACATGCAAGCCCGTTTCGGCAGTGCTTGTGCCGAACAACGCCTGCTGCCCCCCGACGACCAATCTCCTCCTTCCGGGATCGAGCGTCTTCGCTGTTATCTGACGGTGCTGTTGCCCTGGTTCCTGATTTACGAGGCCTTCGTGGTCCTCGGAGTCCCGCCGGATGCGAAGATCGCATATCTTCCCTTTGAATCCCGCCTGCCGGTGTTGCCATGGACCGACATTCTGTATGGCAGCGTTTACGTGATGGTATTGCTGGCGCCTTTGATAGTGCGCACGCGACATGATCTTCGCCTGTTCTCCAGCCGGGCCCTGCTTTCGATGCTGATCATTTTCCCTCTCTACCTCGCGGTGCCGCTGATGGCTCCGCCGCGGCCTTTCACTGCGATCGGCCGATTAGGAGAGTGGCTGAATCTGGATCGCGCGCATGACAGCCCCGCTGCTGCATTTCCTTCCTTTCACGTGGTCTGGGCATTTATCGCCGCTGAGGCCCTGGCACGCGGGCCCTGGCAAAAACGACTATGGCGCGCCTGGGCCGTGCTGGTGTCCGCCAGTTGTGTAACTACAGGAATGCACGCCCTGGTTGACGTGGTTGCCGGTCTTCTCGTAAGTCTGGCGGTGATCAGGATGGATCGAGTCTGGTCTTTCCTGCGCAGGTCCGCGGAAAACATCGCCAACTCCTGGAAAGAATGGCGCATTGGATCGGGACGCGTGATCAACCACGGAGCTTATGCGGGCGCTGGAGTCTTCATCGGAATCTGGATCATCGACACGCTGCTGGGCCCGGGCAAGAGTGCAATCCCGATTGCGATTTTCCTGGGAGGCTGCGTCGGGGCCGCGTTATGGGCGCAGATCATCGAAGGCTCTCCGGCTTTGCTGCGGCCGTTGGGATTTTACGGCGGGATGATCGGGACCTGGACTTGCGGCGCGATCGCCGCCTGGTGGACGCGGACCGCCATCTGGCCGGTGCTGGCGGCCCTGGTGGTGGCCGCACCCTGGATCCAGGGCATCGGCCGGTTGCGCTGCCTGGTGCAGGGCTGCTGTCATGGGCGCCCCGCCGCTGACCATGTCGGCATCCGCTACACGCATCCACGATCGCGGGTGTGGCGGGTGCTTTCTCTGCGTAGCGTTTCCGTCCATGCTACGCCGTTGTATTCCCTGCTGTGGAATGCGGCGGTCGCGCTGGTGGTAGCGAGGACCTATCTGCTGCATGCCCCGACCGCGATGGTGGGTGGAATTTATCTGATACTTTCCGGCGCTGGAAGATTTGTGGAAGAAGCTTATCGCGGAGAACCGCAAACGCCGGTGCTCGGAGGCTTGCGCTTATACCAGTGGGTTGCGGTGGCGACACTGGTGTTGGGTGCGTTCATCACAACCGTGAAGCACAGCCCGCCATCACCGCCGCCCGGCATTCACGTGGCTTCGATTTTCGTCGCCCTGGCCTGCGGCATCGGGGCATGGTTCCTCACCGGGGTTGACTTTCCAGAATCCAACCGCAAATTTGCCCGCCTGACCTGACGCAAGCCGGTTGCGGGACGAGTCCCAATCTGCCAATCCGCCAACGACCGTTACCTTCAGTGTATGGACGTTGGCGGTTTACTGGCGTCTAATTTCACTATCCTTCTGCACTTATGAATCGCGGGTTTACGAAACTTTACGGTTGTTGACTGAGTTTTTACCCGATGAGCGGGCGGCGCAGTGTTGAATGTATTGATGGTTCGCGCAATTAACAGGAACTTCCGGGCATGACATGCTGCGCCGATTCCAGGTGCGGTGTCACCGAGTCTTCTGGTTCGAAGACATGGGTAGTCGCCTCGCGGCCCGTCATTCTCCTCCTGCTGGTTTCTATCAGCACGTTGGGGCAGGACGCGCCCCCGCCCTCCAGCTTTTCGATCACCGGCGTGGTGAAATCGGGCAACACGCCGATTCCGGGCGCAACCGTTTCCGCAACTCACTTTTCCACGGAAGCGAAGACTACAACTTACACCGACATCAACGGCGCCTACACGCTACAGGTCGCCGCCGCGGGAAAATATCAGGTGCGGGTGGAGATGCCGGCATTTGAGCCGAGTACGC
>DATGYF010000409.1:0-1721 GCA_035298145.1 Terriglobales bacterium
TTTCAACATGTTTTCCGCGCAGGAGGAAGTGCAGGCCGGGCAGCAGTCTGCGGCCCAGGTTTCCAGGCAGCTGCCGGTGCTTCCGGACTCGGACCCGGTTTCGGTTTACGTGCAGCGACTGGGGCAGCAACTGGCGGCGCATGCTCCCGGGGAAAAGTGGCCGTACAGCTTCCACGTGGTGAACCAGAAAGAGATCAACGCGTTCGCTCTTCCCGGCGGCCCCGTCTTTGTAAATGTGGGGACGATTCAGGCGGCGGACAACGAGGCCGAACTGGCGGGGGTGATAGCGCACGAGATTTCCCACGTTGTACAGCGCCATGGCACACGCGCCGCAAGCAAGCAGATGGCGGCCCAGCTCCCCCTGGCCATTCTGGGCGGAGTGATGGGCCAGGGCGCGCTCTCGCAGATGGCGCAGATGGGCCTATCGTTCGGCGTGGGCTCATACTTTTTGAAGAATTCGCGCAAGGCCGAATCCGAGGCTGACCTGCTGGGCACCGACATCATGTATGACACCGGCTTCAATCCTCGCGCCATGGCGCAGTTCTTTACCAAGATCCAGGAGCAAGGCGGGGCGCGCGGTCCACAGTTCTTCAGCGACCATCCTGACCCGGGAAATCGAGCCCAGGCCGTGGCGAGCGAGGTTGGCACGCTGCCGCGCAAGAGCAACTATCGCAGTGACAGCGCCGGGTTCCGCGACATCAAACAGCGGGTGGCAGGTATGCAGCCGCTCACCGCGCAGCAGATCGCGGCGCGCCAGACGCCGGCCATGAACACGTCATCCAGCAGTGTGGCGCCCGCCAGCAGCCTGCGCAATTTCAGCCACCGCGATTTTACGATTTCTTATCCCGAGAACTGGCAGGTGTACGGAGACCAGAACTCGTCCGTCACCATTGCTCCTCCGAGCGGAGTGTCCCAGAACGCCGTCGCCTACGGGGTGATGATCAACACCTACCAGCCCGAGGACGCGAATGTCAGCCTCGAGCAGGCGACGCGCGATCTGCTGGCTTCGTTGCGCCAGTCCAATCCTGACCTGCGGGAGATCGGGCAGGATGAGAATATCCGGGTGAATGGAGTGGCGGGGAAGTCCGTGGATTTGATCGGAAACTCTCCCCTGCGCGACCAGAGCGGACGTCCCAGCCAGGAGCGGGATTGGCTGGTCGCGGTCATGCGTCAGGACGGCAGTCTCCTGTACGTAGTGTCGATCGCGCCGGAGAAAGATTTCGAAGGGCTGCGTCCCACGTTCGAGCAGATGCTCAAGTCGCTGCAGCTGCGTTAGTGTGGGTGGCTTCGTTGATCTGTTTTTGCGTAATTAGTCGAGCCAGGCTCTTCATTCTGGCCAGGCCCCGGTCATCGAAGCCGAGCACAACTTGCGCTGAATTAGTCCCGCTGAGGGCGAAGTCTGAGGTCCGAGGTCTGACGCCCGATCTCTGACGTCCGAGGTCCGGCGCCCGCCCTACCCGCCTTGCTTCAGGTCGGTGAGCACCTGGCGCGCAATTTCCTTCAGGGTCTCGAACACTCCCGGACCCTGGAAGGCGATGGCTTCAATCAGCGGCTCGTTCTTCCGGCGAAGATGTTTGGAGAGGGCGTCCACCGAGAGAACATTCGGCAGATCGCGCTTGTTGAGTTGCAGCACGTAGGGAATCTTGTTGAAGTCGTAGCCGTGTTCCTTGAGGTTGGCCATCAGGTTGTCGAGGGCCTCGACATTGGCGTCCATGCGCTCT
>DATGYF010000410.1:0-5219 GCA_035298145.1 Terriglobales bacterium
ATAAGCACGGCCCCCGCCGGTGACGCCGGCGAGTTTGCCTGCCACCATGCGCAACACCTGGTCGCCGGTCTCGTGGCCGTAGGTGTCGTTGAACTTCTTAAAGTGATCGATGTCCACGACAGCAACCGCGTAGGGTTCTTCAAGATGAAACAGGGCGTCATTGAAGGCCCGCCGCGCCGGCAGCGTAGTCAGTTCGTCGTGGTAAGCCAGAAGGTAAGAATTTTCAATGATGGAGCTGATCAGAATCAGCCCTGCGGTCGCCGCGTAGGCCGTGGCCGCCGGCCCTACCGCTCCAGCCTGAAAGGAAAGAAACGCCGCCACCAGCGCCCAGAGCAGGCCGCTCTCGGTGGGCTGGCGATAGAGCAGGAAGCGCACCAGCAAGATTCCGAAGGCGGCGACGAAGGCCAGCACGGCCAGGGTAGGGAGCGGCGTTCCGGAGATATGTCCGAGAAACCGGGGATGCAAAAATCCGGGGGCGATGGTTTCTTCAGGGCGGCAAATGATGGCGACAAAAACCGACTCGAAGAACAACAGTGCCAGCCGCGGCAGGATGGCCGGGAAAACCAATCCTCGTTCGCGAAGGACGGAGAAGGCAATAAAGTTTAACGGCAGCAGAAAGGCTACGGCTTCGAGGGCGATCCGCCCGGGTCCAGCGGCAGTGATCCGGCCCGAAGAAAAGAATTCCAGGGCGCGGTGGCCCAGAAAGATAGTCGAGAGCGCGAACAGGATGCGGCTGGAGTGGAAGCGCCAGGCCAGTAGGATGCCGGCGGCGAATACGGCATAGAAGGAAAACACCACTGCGGCGGAAGGAATCGGGCCGAAGGCGCCGCGAAAAACCACGCTGGCCGCCAGCAGGAAGATGCCCCCCGGCAACACCAGGGACTTAAGCGTTTTTGGGTTCCAGAAATTCACGCCCCAGTGAATCCTTTCTGCCCCCACTCGTTTGGGACAATTATCCTCTTTATCTCAAAAGCCTGGAAGTCGCACCTGGGTGACGGTACATGTTCCAGGAGGCCATGACCAGTTCCCTTTCCGCCCTGAGTTCCGTTGACGGAAAGCAAGACCTTTGATCAGTGCTGAATTGTTTCTCTCCGCTCTCTTCCTGACTAAGATCAGAGCAGTTCAAATTAGATTGATCTTATGCGAATTCTAGTGGCGGAAGACGATACGGCGCTGGCCAGTTTCGTTAAAAAAGGGTTGGAGTCCGAACATTACGCGGTGGACGTTTCCGGCGACGGTGAGCAGGCGCGCGCCATGGCTGGCGAACTGGACTTTGACCTGGTGGTGCTCGACCTCAACCTGCCCCGGCTGGACGGGGTGGCCATCCTGCGGTTCCTGCGCACCCGGAAACCGAGTATGCCGATTCTGGTGCTGACCGGGCGCACCCGGGTGGAAGACCGGGTGCTATGCCTGGACCTGGGTGCGGACGACTATCTGGGCAAGCCGTTTTCGTTCTCCGAACTATCGGCGCGCATCCGGGCGCTCATGCGGCGCAGCCACCTGCCGGCAGAGTCGGTGCTGGCAGTGGACGATTTGAAGCTGGACCGGGTGGAGCGCCGGGTGGAGCGGGCGGGGCGGCGGATCGAGTTGACCTCGAAAGAATTTTGCCTGCTGGAATATCTCATGCGCAACGCCGGCCGCCGCATTACCCGCGCCATGATCATCGAGCACGTGTGGAATCTCTCCTTCGACACCTGCACCAACGTGGTCGATGTTTACGTCAATTACCTGCGCCGTAAGGTGGACGATGGCTACGGCAAGCACCTGATTCATACCATCCGCGGAGTAGGCTATGAACTCAGCGCACGCTCAGATAGAGCGCCAGCCACGGGAACGAGCGCGGAATCATGAACGCGATGGCGACTCCGGCGGCGGCCAACGGCGAACCTCGCCAGCTGGTTTGCGATCTGTTTCACCAGCTGAGCCAACCCCTCACTACCCTGTGTTGCTCCCTGGAACTGGCGCAGCTCCAGACCCCGACCCCGGAACAGTATGGCGAAATCGTGAGCCGGACCCTGGAGCAGGCCGAGAAAGCGTCGTGGCTGGCGACTGCCATTCGTGAACTGTTTGACGCGGGCCAGGCGGGGAAGGACGGTGAAGTTCTCGAACTCCGCTGGGTGGTCGAGGATGCGGTCGTCGATCTGCTGCCCGTGGCGCAATCGGTGGGGGTGCAGGTCTGTTATTCGCCGCGCTCTCCGCATCCGGTGTGGTTCGATGCGCAGCGCCTGCGCCAGGGGCTGTTTCATCTGCTGGCTTTTGGGTTTGCTTCGGGCGGGCCTGGCGTAGTGATGACCATCGAGATGGAAGAGCGTGGCGCTCAAGTGGTGTTGACGCTGACCCTATCGGGCCGGGGCGAATTCGATGGCGCACCCGCGGCTGGACCCAATATCGAGCACTTGCCGAAGGATTTGGTGAGGCGGTTGGGGCTGGGAATCGCGCGCGCTATCTTTGAAGCGGCGGGCGGGAGTCTCGGCCTGGAGCTTGGCCCCCAAAGCCTGAGCGTGGAAGTGCGGCTTCCGCGAAATGGAACCAGGCTGTCGAGGTGCACTCAACCGGGCAGATGAGGCTACCTGCACGGTCCCAGCGGCCTACACATCCAGTCCGATCGATCGCATGAGTTCCAGGCCGTTGCTCCTGGTGACCACACCCTCGCGCAGCCTGTAGTCGAATTGCATCCTTCCGTTTTCAAGCTCATCCTGAAAGTGGAGGTTGTGCAGATACCCCTCCGGCAGGCTGCCGATTTCGGTGAGCGCCAGATCGTGGGTGCTGATCAGTCCAACCGCCCCGCGTTCGACCAGCGCTCGAACCACCCCCTCCGCCCCGATACGGCGGTCTTTCGAGTTGGTGCCTTGCAGCAACTCATCCAGTAGAAACATCAGCGCGGGCTGCCCGCCAGCCAGGTCGAAAATCTTGCGCAGGCGGGTGATCTCGGCATAAAAGCGCGAGCTACCCTCCTGCAGCGAGTCGTTGATACGGATGCTGGCCCCCAGACGCAGCGCAGTGAGCCGCAAACTTCGCGCCCTTACCGGTGCGCCCGCCATGGCCAGGACCACGTTGATGCCTACGGCCCGCAGCAGGGTGCTCTTGCCCGACATGTTGGAGCCGCTCACCAGCAGCACGCGTGTATCTCCACCCACTTGGACGCTATTCCGGACACAGGTTGCCGATGGCACCAGCGGGTGCCCGATCTCGGTGCCATCGAAAAACGCGGGCCCTTCGACGAATTCAGGAAAGGGGTCGTCCGGACGTTCGTAGCTGTAGGTCGCGAACGATAGGAGGGCCTCCATTTCGCCGATCGCGGTCACCCAGCTTCGCACCGCGTGCCCGTGAGCGCGGCGCCAGCGTTCGGCCGCCAGTGCTACCTGCACTGAATACATAAAGGGAGAGTCAAGAGTGCGCACCAGGAAATGCTCGCGGGAATCGATCAGATCGACGATGGTGTTCAGTCGAGCCACTGCTCGCGAACCGGGCACGTGGTGGGACAGGAGCTGGCGTTGCAGCGCTTGCAGTCGCGGCGACTGGAAGCTGTGATGCTCGAGCCGCGCCAGAATTCCAGAGAGCAGTTCCAGGCCATGGAAGGTCTGTTCCGTTCCATGCAGGACCTCCGCCAGGGGATGTCGCAATCTGTAGGTCAGGACAGCTTCGAGAATCACCACCAGCACCAGGGGAGTGGCCATCCCCCAGAAGGCCCAAATGAAAACACAAGCCACCGCGGCGGCAGCCAATGCCAGAGCCAGCCAGCGCAGCCCTGGCGGACCCATGCGGTTCGGAGCTTCCGCCCAGCGGATCAGGGCCTCGGGATTGACCCCGACTTTGGCATCTTCCCCCCGTACCGCCAGGTCTTCGGCGAGATCGAGCTGCGGCCGCAGTTCAGCGACCGCAAGCTGCCGCTCCCGGATCTGATCGAGGGACGAAGGCGAGAGCAGCCATTGCGCCAGTGTTTCCTCACCCATGCGAGTGCGCGCCGCGGAGAGCAATTCGAACAAACCACCCCGGCGGAACAAATCGAGGTCGGAGGCATAGACATGGTGAGGATCGTCGAAGCGCTCACCGGTTTGTCCTGTGCCCGGCCACTGGTCAGCCATCCGGGCCAATCCCTTGCGATAGTAGGCGGCAGCACGTTGCGCCAGGTCGAGAGCGCGCAGGATCTTGGAATGATGAGCCGTGACCGCAACGAAAAGCAGCGCAGGGACGAGCAACCAGGCGAGCGAAAACATCTGCCCGCGGAGAGACCCCCAGGCCATGGCTGCGGCCACAATCACCAAAGCCAGACGAAGGTTTCCGAGTCGAATGTGAATCTTCTGCAGCCGTACGGCGCCAGCCTCGCGCGCTTTCAGACGCTGCTCGTATTCCTCGGTGGCAGACACAGCCTTGAGGATATATCAGCGCCAGAATCGTGTAGGGCGGGCGCCCTCGCCCGCCGCCTGCCCTGAGAAACCCCATCCACCTGGGCAGTCAGCTTCTTCAATCCTTCAGGCACGTTGAGAGAGGGACGCGGGCCTTTGGGCTTTTTGCTTCGGCCGTGACGGGCGAGGACGCACGTCCTCCATTTTCCCAGTTCGGTCCTTTTCCGGAGAGTGGGAAAGGTTTGCGCGCAACAGGCCCATCTAATCTTCCACTAATCTGCTTCTTACCTCACCGGCTTCAAATCACAGCATGCCCGATTTGCTCGAGCCTCCGGCTTCGGAACGACGGCCTGACGGATGGTTTAGAACGGTGGCCTCATGACCGAAGCAGGCTTGCGGGCTTATGGCGGCCGGCAAAACGATGATGAGCGCGAGCGGCTGCTGGTGGAACAGCTGCCGCAGGTCCGTTACATCGCGCGCAGAATTCACGACCGCCTGCCCCGCCACGTGCCCCTGGAGGACCTGGTACATGCCGGGGTGCTGGGCCTGATTGATGCGCTGCAGAAGTTCGATCACAGCAAGCATGTTCAGTTCGGGTCCTATGCCAAGTTTCGTATCCGGGGGGCGATCCTGGATAGTCTGCGGGAGATGGACTGGAGTCCGCGCGACCTGCGGCGCAAGGCCCGGCGGCTGGAGGAAGCCAACAACGCACTGCGTTCCTCGCTGGGACGTAATCCCAGCGAGCCCGAGCTGGCAGCCGAACTGGGCATTGATTTGCGGGGCCTGCAACTTCTGCTGGGAGAAATTTCCGGACTCGAGATCGGCAGTCTGCGGATCGAGTCTCCACGCGACGGGCGCGAGGAAGACCTGTGT
>DATGYF010000411.1:0-2640 GCA_035298145.1 Terriglobales bacterium
CTCACCCCGGCGGCAGTCGCGAATCAACTCCAGGCCGCGAACAGCCGCATTGAGGCGGGAAGTTTCGCTCGCGACAACCAGGAGTTCAAGGTCGAGGCGGGAAAGTTCTTCGCCCGGGTGGAAGATTTGCAGCAAGTCGTCGTCGGAGTCCACTCGGGACGTCCGGTTTACTTGCGGGATGTCGTGGAAAAGCTGGAGGATGGCCCCGCCGAGCCCGACAATTATGTGATGTTTGCCGACGCCCGCGGCGGCGCGGGCCAGACCGCCGGCGCGGATTATCCCGCCGTCACCATCACGCTGGCCAAGCGCAAAGGCACGAATGCGACCACCATCTCTGAAAATGTGCTGCAGAGAGTCAACTCTCTGCGCGGATATGTCCTGCCCAATGATTTGGGCATCACGGTCACGCGCAACTACGGCGAGACCGCAAAAGACAAGTCCAATGAACTGTTGGAGCATTTGCTGATCGCGACGCTGTCTGTAACTTTGCTGATCGCTCTGGCGCTGGGCTGGCGGGAATCCGGCGTAGTGCTGCTTGCGGTCCCAGTTACTCTCGCCCTCACCCTGGCCATCTTTTATTTCTATGGCTACACCCTCAACCGGGTCACACTGTTCGCGCTGATCTTCTCCATCGGCATTCTGGTGGACGACGCCATCGTCGTGGTGGAGAACATCGTGCGCCACTTCCGCTTGCCGGGAAGCCGCGGACGTCCCCTGGCGCAGGTGGCGGTTGAGGCAGTGGATGAGGTCGGCAATCCCACGATCCTGGCGACGTTCGCGGTCATCGGCGCCATCCTGCCCATGGCATTTGTGCGCGGCCTGATGGGGCCTTACATGAGGCCGATCCCGGTAGGTGCTTCGGCGGCAATGCTGTTCTCGCTCATTGTGGCGTTTGTCGTTTCGCCCTGGGCAGCGTTGAGATTGCTGCGCCACTACGCGAGCGACGCCTCCCGCGCCCGACATGAACACGAAGCGGAGGGCTGGACTACGCGGCTGTATCGCCGCATCATGAACCCGCTGATTCTCGATGCTCGTCGCCGCTGGATGTTTTTTGGCGGCGTGCTCCTGCTGTTGCTGGCGGCGGTTGCGTTCGTCCCCTTGAAGTGGGTGCGGGTAAAGATGCTCCCCTTCGACAACAAGAGCGAATTCCAGGTCATGATTGACATGCCCGACGGAACTCCGCTGGAACAGACGACCCGCGTCGCGCAGGCACTCGGCGGTTATTTGGGCCAGCAACCCGAGGTCACGAATTACCAGATCTACGCCGGCACGTCCGGCCCATACAACTTCAACGGACTGGTGCGTCATTATTTCCTGCGCCGTCAGCCTAATCAGGCGGACATTCAGGTAAATCTTCGGTCGCGGCACGACCGCAGCGCGCAGAGCCACGAGATCGCGAGACGGTTGCGTCCCGAACTGGACAAGATCGCCGTTCCGTTCGGAGCACGGATCAAAGTAGCAGAAGTTCCTCCCGGGCCCCCGGTGCTGCAAACGCTGGTGGCGGAAGTCTATGGTCCGGATTACAAGAGTCAAATCGAATTAGCGGCGCAGATCAAGAAAATCTTCCAGCAGACCGCGGGAGTGGTGGACGTGGACTGGTACGTCCAGGATCCGCAGACCAAGTACGACCTGAAAGTAGATCTGGACAAGGCGGCGCTGCACGGAATCTCTCCCGCCGATGTCACACGCACACTGCAGGTGGGGCTGAGCGGAGCAAGCGCCGGGCTCTTGCATGATCCTCAGTCGCGCGAGGACATTCCGATTGAAGTCCGCCTGGCGCGGTCCGATCGCTCGGGCATCGAAGACCTGGAAAACATCAAGTTGCCGACTGCTTCCGGGGGACAGATCGCATTACAGGAAGTCACTAACTTGCAGCAGACCACGATTGACACCAGCGTCTATCGCAAGAACCTGCAACCCGTGGTGTACGTGACCGGGGATGTGGCGGGCGGGGAAGAGAGCCCGGTGTACGCCATCATGAAGATGAGCGACGCCATCGACCAGATCAAACTGCCGCAGGGCTATGCCGTCAGGCAGTACAAGGGCACAACCATGCCCGAGCGCACCGATCGCCTGTCGATAAAGTGGGATGGCGAGTGGCACATCACGGTAGAAGTGTTCCGCGATTTAGGGCTGGCCTTCGCCGCCGTGCTGGTGCTGATCTATGTGATGGTGGTGGGCTGGTTCCGGTCCTTCGTGACCCCGCTGGTGATCATGGCGCCGATTCCGCTCACCCTGGTCGGCATTCTTCCCGCACATGCACTGATGGGAGCGTTCTTCACCGCGACATCCATGATCGGATTTATCGCAGGCGCCGGAATCATCGTGCGCAATTCCATCATCCTGGTGGACTTCATCGAACTGCGGCGTTCGCAGGGGATGTCGCTGGAGGACGCGGTTGTGGATGCGGGCGCAGTGCGATTCCGCCCGATGTTGCTGACCGCGGCGGCGGTGGTGGTGGGAGCGAGCGTGATTCTGTTCGATCCAATTTTTCAGGGACTGGCCATCTCGCTGATGGCGGGTGAAGTGGCTTCGACTGTGCTTTCCCGCATGGCGGTCCCGGTCCTTTATTACTTGAGCGAACGCCGGCATGTGGATGCGACGCCGCCACAACTGCACTCGCCGGAAAGCACGACCATA
>DATGYF010000412.1:0-4520 GCA_035298145.1 Terriglobales bacterium
CGCCCATCAGTTTCCCCTGGGCGTGACCATGAGCCTGCGCCGCCGGCTGGCCCTGCTGGAATGGGCGCGGCGCTCGCGCACCCTGATTTTCGAAGATGACTACGACAGTGAATACCGCTACCAGGGACGGCCCATCCCTGCACTTCAGGGCCTGGACCGCGCGGGGGTAGTCATCTATGCCGGCACCTTCAACGAAGTCTTGTTTCCCGCGCTGCGCCTGGCCTACCTGGTGGTGCCGCCCGGCATGGTGGACCGTTTTGCCGCCGCGCAGGCAGTCAGCATGCGTCATGCTCCTTTGCTCGACCAGGCTGCGCTCTGCGACTTCATCACCGAAGGACATTTCGCGCGCCACATTCGCCGCATGCGCGAACTCTATTCCGAAAGGCTGGCCGTGTTTCTGGAAGCATCGCGCTCCCGGCTCGGAGGGCTGCTGGAAATTCCTGATATCGAAGCCGGATTGCAAACTGTGGGATGGCTGGCGCCGGGAATCAACGCCCAGCATGCCGCGGTGGAAGCAGCGAAGCACGAGGTCGAGGTGATTCCTCTGAGCCGGTACTCAGCGCGCCGCGTCGCTCGGCAGGGGCTGCTGCTCGGCTTTGCTGCGGTGGATGCGCGAGAGCTGCAGCGAGGAGCGGAGCAGCTGGCGCGGGCATTGGAGACTTGCCCGACGCGGTGAAGAGCGATTGCTTATCACTGCCGGGAAAACCCGGCGGAGCTCGGCTCAGCCTCGCGGGCGAGTCGCCCGCGACCACACTCCTTCCTATTTGACGAACTTCGCGAACCTTCGCGGATCGATGGCGATGAATAGCGCCCGGCCGCGGGCCAGCACCTCGCCTTTCTGATTGAGGATCTCTCCCTGATTTACGTGCTTGCGTCCGCGCACGCTGACCTCACGCGATTCCACGCGCAGGGGTTTGTTCAGCGGCACCGGCTGCAGGTATTCCACCTTCATCTGCGAAGTCATGGCGATCACCTGGCGCAGCTTGTTCACTTTGCCCATGGCCTCATCGAGTATGGTGGCGATGATGCCGCCATGACAGTGTCCCGGAGGTCCGGTGTAGCGCTGGTCCAGGCGGAAGCGGCAGATGAACACCCCTCGTCGTTGGTCGAAGGTAAATTTCAGATGCATGCCGGCCGCATTGTCGGGCCCGCAGGCGAAGCATTTATTCTTCGGCAAACGAACTCCGCGGATATCGTGCCCGCGACCGTGAGATTTCCTGGGCATAGACAGGAGATTTTATACCGGCCGCACGCAGTCTTGTCTTTCTCTGTGTCCTCCGTGTCCTCCGTGGTTAGCGCTCTCGCTGAGGCTTGCGCCGCTTACGTGCAGCTGTGATAGACTTCCGGCGATCCGCAGAAGTATTTTTGATTCATCCGAATCGCTGTCCGCATTCCATGACCTTCAGGAGGTCTGGTAGATGGGTCTCGCTCTGCTCGCGATTATCTGGCTGATCACCTTCTTCAGCACTTACTTCTTTGTGGCCAAGACCTGGTGGCTGCCCCACGGCGCGTCCACCGCAGCCGCCTTCATCGACAATCAGTTCGCCCTGACTTATGTCTTGATGGGAATCGTATTCGTGGCCGCGCAAGGGGCGCTGGGATTGTTCGTGTGGCAATATCGCGAACGGCCCGACTCCAAGAAAGTTGAATATTCCCACGGCAACACCAGGCTCGAAGTGCTGTGGACGGTGCTCACCGCCATTCTTTTTGTAGGGCTGAACCTCATGGGCAGCAGTGTCTGGGCCCATGAGCGTTTTGCGCCGGCGGAGGCCGGATCGATTCCGGTAGAAGTGACGGGCATGCAGTTTGCCTGGTACTTCCGTTATCCCGGAACGGACGGCAAGTTCGGGGCCACCAGTCCCAAGTTGATGGACCCTTCCGCTGGCAACGAAGCCGCGGTTGGCCTCGACACGACCGATCCAGCCTCGAAAGACGACGTGGTCACCGGCACCATGTACCTGCCCGTCAGCCGCCAGGTAGATCTCAGACTGCGCGCCGTGGACGTGATCCACAGCTTCTTTGTCCCTAACATGCGCTTCAAGCAGGACGCGGTCCCCGGCCTCGAGATCCACATGCACTTCACGCCCACCGAGATCGGAGACTATGAAATTGCCTGCGCCGAGCTCTGCGGTCTCGGCCATTACAAAATGCACGGGATGTTGAAAGTCGTCAGCCAGGAAGATTTTGACAAATGGCTGACGGCGCGGGAGGCGGAGAAACAATAATGGTTGCCCAGGATTCTCACGACCACGACGCTCACGGTCCTCACGGAAACGACCCCCACGGACACGCGGTTCATGCCCATGCCGCCCCGACCAGCTTTATTCGTAAGTACATTTTCAGCCTCGACCACAAAGTCATCGGGCTGCAATACTATTTCCTGGCGCTCACGGCGGTGTTTGTCGGCATGTTCCTGTCGCTGCTGATGCGCATCCACATGATCTGGCCGACGGCAAATCTGCCTTTGCTGGGTCACATCCAGCCGGAAACCTACCTCAGCCTGTTGACCATGCACGGCACCATCATGGTGTTTTTCGTGCTGACCACGGCGCCCCAGGGCGGATTCGGCAATTACTTTCTACCTATCCAGATCGGCGCGCCGGACATGGCGTTTCCGGTCCTGAACATGCTTTCCTTCTGGACCACGTTCATTGCGTTCGTGGTGATTCTCGCGGCGTTCTTCGTTACCGGAGGCGCTCCCCTGCATGGCTGGACGGGATATGCCCCGCTGAGTGCGCTGCCCAGCGCAGGGCCAGGCGAGCAACTGGGTGCTGACTTGTGGATCGCGAGCATCGCGATTTTCTGCGTGGCATCGCTGATGGGCGCGCTGAACTTCATCACCACCACGCTCGACCTGCGGGCCAAAGGCATGACCATGATGCGCATGCCGCTGACGGTCTGGGCCTGGTTCATCACCGCCATTCTCGGATTGCTGGCTTTCGGCGTCCTGCTTTCGGCGGGAATCCTGCTGCTGCTTGACCGCAATCTCGGCACCAGCTTTTATGTCCCGCTGGTGGTGGTGAATGGCCAGATCATGGGACACAAGGGCGGCTCGCCGCTGTTGTGGCAACACCTGTTCTGGTTCTTCGGACACCCCGAGGTTTACATCGCTATCCTGCCCGGCATGGGCGTGGCTTCACAGCTGCTGTCCACGTTCTCGCGCAAACCGATCTTCGGATACAAGGCGATGGTGTACGCCATCATGGGCATCGGCTTCCTTGGCTTCATGGTCTGGGGCCATCACATGTTCATGAGCGGCATGAGCCCGTACTCGGCTTTTGCCTTTTCCATCATGACCATGGCCATCGGAGTGCCCTCGGCGATCAAGACCTTTAACTGGCTGGGGACAATTCGCGGTGGGCGAGTGCGTTTTCAGACACCAATGCTCTACGCCATCGGATTCGTTTCCCTGTTCGTCTCCGGCGGACTGAGCGGCCCCTTCCTGGCGCAGCCGGTGCTGGATATTCCGCTGCATGACACCGCGTTTGTGGTCGGACACTTCCACCTGATCATGGGCGTGGCCGCCATCTTCGGCATGTTCGCCGGAACCTACTATTGGTTCCCCAAGATGTTCGGTCGCATGATGAACGAGAAGTGGGGCCGGGTGCATTTCTTCCTTACGCTGGCAGGCACATACGCCATCTTTATGCCGATGCATTATCTGGGCATGGCGGCGCAGCCGCGGCGCTACTCCCAGTTCACCGAACTGGCCTACCTGCAGCATTTGATTCCGCTGAACACGTTCATGACCTATGCGGCGTTTGTGACCATTGGCGCCCAGTTCATCTTTGTGATCAATCTGTTCTGGAGCATGTTCAAGGGGCCAAAGGCGAACGATAATCCCTGGGAAGCGACCACGCTGGAATGGACCACGGCCACGCCGCCTCCGCATGACAACTTTGGCGGAAAGACTCCGGTGGTTTATCACGGACCGTATGAGTACAGCGTTCCCGGGGCGCCGAAAGATTTCGTGATGCAAACGGACCCGGCAACCGTAACGTCGCATTAATGTAGCGCCGGCATCTTGCCGGCTGTCGGGAGGGCATCTTGCCCTCCCAGCGCGGGCGAGACGCCCCCGCGACAGCCGCGGGACGGCGGGTCTACAAAACCCGCGGGCGAGTCGCCCGCGGCCACACAGGCACAGAAGCACATATGGCAACGTTCAGTTCAGCAGCCACGATTACGGATCAGGCCGTTAAGGATCCCAAGACCGGGCGCGGCAGTGGCGGAACGCGTCCCCCTCTCCCCGGCGGCGGTGGCGGCGATCGCGGCGGCGATGGCCCATCCGATTATGGCGGACGCTTGCGCCGGACCCGGCTGGGGCTGATTGTCGGCCTGGTGGCCAGCAGCATGCTGTTTGTTTCGTTCACCAGCGTTTACATCATGCGCCGCGGCCTGCCTTCGCTGGATGATCGCACCGGAGCCTATGTCAGCGACTGGCTGCAGGTGAATCTGCCTACCACCCTGCTGCTGGTCAATACTTTTCTGCTGCTGCTCAGCAGCCTTACCGTGGAACTGGC
>DATGYF010000413.1:0-8554 GCA_035298145.1 Terriglobales bacterium
TCCTGCTCGGCATGGGCGGGCTGGTGCTGTGGTACGGAAATCATTCGCAACAATTGCAGCCGAGTCGCGTGGTGCAATGGATCAAGGCGCATCTGCATCGCGGACAATAGATTTTGTGTGGTGTGGCGCGGGCGCCATCGCCCGCGAGCGGCCGGACCGCGGCCACGCCGCTTGCGCTGTTCTCAACAAGCAGGCCGGTTGGAATAACCCATCCAGAGGATTACGAGGTTTCCAGGCATTGGGCGCGCACCGAGTTTCCAGATAGGGAGGACCAGAGTCAAAAGCCGCGGGCGAGGGCGCCCGCGCCACACCGGCGCCATCTTGTGCCGATTGACTTCACTGCCGTGAGCGGAGTAGATTTTCGAAACCGTAATCAGTTTGCTCTTTCACAACTTCTTTGGTTCGCGCAACCTTGTCATTCTGACGAGGAGGGAAGCGGGTGAGAATCCCGCGCTGCCGCGCAACTGTAAGCGAGGAAATCGCAGCCGGTCACTGGGGAAGCCCGGGAAGGCCGGTTGTATTCATCGGACGTCCGGAAAGCCGAGCTGCGCTCGGCCGGGCAGGTGAGGCACCTGCCCCTACGTGGACTGGGAAGATCGACAGTCCGCATTTCGTCCTTACTCGCAAGCCAGGAGACCGGCGTGAACCGTCCACACCAACCCCTTTCGCGTGACAAAGGAGGAGTGCATGCGGTTCTTCAAGATTTGCGTTTCGGTTTTATTCCTGCTGGCAGCGGCGTCGGCTGCCGATTTCACAATCCATGTTGTCGATCCCCAATCGGCGGCGGTGGCTGGGGCGCAAGTTGAATTGTTTCCCGTCGATTCCTCGACTCCGGCCGCCATTGCGACCACATCCGCTGAGGGCGTGGCTGTGTTTCGGGGAACCGCAGCAGCTTCATACCGGGTGCGGATACTGGCCGCGGGGTTCGCGGTCGCAAACACTGACATTTCCGCGTCCAACTCGGAAACTATTACCGTGAGCCTCGGGCTGGCTCCAGCTACCGAAACCGTGACTGTAAGCGCTACCCGCACGCTGGTTCCCAGCAGCGCAGGCGGGGCCGACGTGGAAGTCCTGAGCGCAGGACAACTGGAAGTCATGCGCCCGGTAGCGGCCGACGATGCCCTGCATTTTCTTCCCGGCGCGGTGGTGAGTTCAGCCGGGCAGCGTGGCGGGCTGTCGTCATTGTTCGTTCGCGGCGGCGAGTCCACGTACAACAAGGTAATTGTGGACGGAGTTCCGGCCAACGACCCCGGAGGAATCTTCGACTTCGGCGTGCTTCCGCTGACCGGCGCTGACCGCCTGGAGTTTGTCCGCGGCTCTCAAAGCACGTTGTACGGCTCCGATGCCATGACCAGTGTGGTGCAAGTTTTTACCCGCACTGGAAGCACGCCGGTTCCTGAGCTGCGTTTCGGCGCCGACGGCGGAAATCTGGGCACGGCGAATGGCTATGCGTCGCTGGCGGGCGCCAATGGCCGCTTCGATTACAACCTGTTCGGCGACCAGTTCAACACCATGGGGCAGGGTCCGAACGACGATTACTCAAATTCATTGCAGGGCGGGAACGTCGGTGTGAAGTTGACCGACTGGGCGGCCTTGCGCCTGCGCGCTCGGCACTCCAACAGCGCCACGGGGGTGCAGAGCTACTGGAATTTCAACGGCGACCCCATCCTGCCGCCGGACTTAGACCAGCGCGCGCGGCAGAACAACCTGCTGGCCAGCGTGGAGTTAACGATAGCAGGGCCGTCGCGCTGGCAGCATCGCTTAACCGGCTTTGAGTACGCCCTGCACCGCACGAATATTCAACCCGTCAATCAGCCCGGCCGCGTGGATCCCTTCGGCAACCAGATCGATACTCCCTTCCACGCCATCACCAACATCAACCGCGCCGGCTTCGACTATCAGGGCGACTACACGGAACGAAGCTGGGCCCGGACCACGGTGGGATATGAGTTCGAGGATGAGAACGGGACCACCGGCAGCCTTCCGGATTCTCTGAGTCACGGCGTGCGCTTGAATCATGCGGTTTACGGACAACAGCTTCTGACCCTCGGACGGCTTTCCGTAGTGGCTGGGGCCCGCTTTGTCCACAACCAAAGTTTTGGAAATGAGGTTGTGCCGCGAATTGCGCTGGGCTTCACGGCGCTGCGCGGCGGGAATTTCTTTTCCGGCACGCGCTTCCGCTTCAGCTACGCTACCGGTATCAAGGAGCCCAGCTTCGCCCAGTCATTCGGGAATGGCGGCGGCTTTCCGGTGATTCCCAATCCAGACCTCCAGCCGGAGAAGGCGCGCTCCTTCGAAGCTGGCGTGGAACAGAAGTTTTCCCGGGATTACTCGTTGACAGCCACGTACTTCAACGGCCTGTTTCGTGACAAGATCGATTTCAACTTCCTGACCGGGACCGCCTGTCCGCCACCCAGCGCCTTCTGCGGTCAGTATGTCAATGTGAATGAGGCATTGGCGCACGGGGCGGAGGTGGAGTTTCACGGACGTCCGCTGGCGAAGCTGTCGCTCGACGGCTCCTACACCTACACTTCGACGCAGATTCTGGAGCAGCCGTTTGCTTTCGATCCGCTGCTCGGGCCGGGCCAGCCGCTGATCCGACGTCCCAAGCATTCGGGAAGTTTGCTGCTGACTTACCTGAGCACCCGCTGGGGAGCAAATCTGGGCGGAAGTTTCATCGGGAGGCGCGCCGATTCGGATTTCCTCGGCTACGGCATCAACCACGCGGCCGGGTACGCTCGCGTGGATCTCGGCGGATGGTATGCCTTCACTTCCCGCATCACGGCGTATGTAAATCTCGAGAATGCCCTGGACAAGGCCTATCAGGAAGTCGTGGGATATCCGGCGCTGGGAGCCAATGTCCGCGCCGGAATGCGCTTCCGAATCGGTGGAGAGTAGGAGTTCGCTGGTGGTGTGGTTGTGTGGGCGCGGGCGACCCGCCCGCGGCTTTTAAGCCGGATCCAGGTCAATTGATAGCGATTGAAGGGGACGACCCGCCTGCAGGCAGCGAGGAACACCGCTGAGAGCCGCTCACGGTTCCTCTGACTGGAAGCTGTCTCGCGGGCGAGTCGCCCGCGACCACACACACGACCACACACACGACCTACATCCAGACCCTACCGGTGACGTACTCGCCGGGAAGGTCGGGCAACCGGTTGCGGGCGGTCATCAGTGTCGCCGGCATAGGGAACGGCCAGGGGCAGGGACGCGGCTGACCTTGATCCCTGATATTTGCTGCGCGCCGCCATCAACTTTCCCAGTTCCTCGCTGCCCAGGGGTTGCTGGCGTCCGAGCAGGTGGGTGACCAGCGCGATCTGGGCAAAGTGCTCGACGGTTTCCATCTTCATGTAGGCCTGATGCAGGTCGGCGCCATACGCGACCACGCCGTGGTTCGACATGAGAATGGCATCGTACTGGGGAACCAGGGGTTCGAGCGCAGCGGTAAGCTCGGGCGTTCCCGGCGTGCCGTATTTGGCCAGCGGGATCGAGCCCAGCCCGATCACCACCTCGCATACCAGCGGTTGATTGAGCGCCATGCCGGCTGCGGCAAAGCCGGTGGCGGTGGGCGGATGGGCATGCACCACGCCCTGCACATCCGGCCGCAACCTGTAAATCAGCAGGTGCATGGCGATTTCGCTGGAGACGTCGCGGCGTCCTTCCAGATGGCGGCCCTCCATGTCCACGATGACCAGGTCCGAAGGCTTCATCATGCTCTTGCACATGGAGGTTGGAGTGGCGAGGATGCGGCGCTGGTCGAGGCGCACGGAGAGATTGCCGTCCATTGCGGCGACGTAGCCGCGCTCGTGCAGGGCCCTGCCAAAGAGGACGATTTCGCGCCGATGTTGACGTTCGCTGGACATCGTTTTCGGAAAGTTGGACCGCAAGCCCCAGCTGTTTCCGCGTATGTTAACTCAACCACGTTGGCGGTTACAACGCCGTTTACACACTATTACATTCTTGCATGAGCCCACCCTGTCCTGCTTTCGGATGAAAACAGAAAAAATCCTATAATCAAGCCCGGTGCTGATTTCCGATTTCAATTATTCACTTCCTGAAGAACTCATCGCCCAGGAACCTTTGTCCGACCGGGCAGCGTCGCGGTTGCTGCATCTGAATCGGGCTGCTGAAGGAGTGAGCGACGAAAAATTCCGGGACTTTCCCGGCCTGCTGCGAGCGGGCGATCTGGTCGTGTTCAACAATACGCGCGTCTTCCCCGCGCGCCTGTATGGCAGGAGAGGTGGTGTGAAAGCGCAGCCGCTCAGTGCAAAGAACCCGGCTGCACGCGATTTTTTGCGGGGCAGAATCGAGGTCCTCCTGACCCGGCAGGTTTCGAGCGAGCCCAACGAGTGGGAGTGCCTGGCGCGGCCTGGGCGAAAAATCGGCGCGGGAGAGCATCTGTTTTTCGGCGAGCACGACGAATTACAGGCAGAAGTCGTGGCCCGAGGCAGTTTTGGAGAGCGCCGCATCCGCTTCGCTGCCGTGCCGGATTTCTTTGCCGCGGTCGAAAGCATCGGCCATATCCCGCTTCCTCCTTATATTGATCGGCCCGACGCTCCCGCTGACCGGGAGCGTTACCAGACCATCTATGCCCGGGAAAAGGGCTCGGTGGCCGCGCCTACGGCGGGTCTGCACTTCACGCCAGGAATTCTTGCCGGGATGAAAGAGCGAGACATTGAAACCGCCGAAGTGACGCTGCACGTGGGGTTAGGCACCTTCCAACCGGTGCGCGAAGAGCGCGTAGAAGAGCACAAACTGCACCGCGAATCGTATTCCATTTCCCCAGACGCGGCTGCGGCGATCAATCGCGCTCTGGATTCCGGACGGCGGGTGGTGGCGGTAGGAACGACCACGGTCAGGACGCTGGAATATTCCGCCCGGGAATCGCGAAGCATACAGGCCGGGAGCGGCGAGGCCGATATCTTTATCTATCCCGGCCATGAGTTCCGCGTGGTGGGCGCGATGCTGACCAATTTTCATCTGCCGCAGTCCACTCTGCTCATGCTGGTGTGCGCGTTCGCTGGCCGTGAGCGCGTGCTCGATGCCTACCGCCATGCCGTGGGCCAGCGCTACAGGTTCTATTCTTACGGAGATTGCATGTTTCTGGAGTGACCGGTCCCAGGAATATACTGGGCCTTGCAGGAGTGAGCCATGGGAACACAAGCCATATCAAAGCCGGTTCCAATCCAGGATTTTGTCGCGGAGCTGAGAAAGTTTCCCGAGCCGGCCTTCCGCCGGATCGACCAGATCATTCGTTTTCTGGAGAACACTCCGGTTGCATCCGACACCCTGACGCCCTACCTGACCTGGGACCGCCAGCACTATACCCGCAACCTGATTGACAAGACGCCGCTCTATGAACTGATTGCCATCTGCTGGGAAGTGGGTCAGGCGAGTTCGGTGCACAACCACCGGGAGCAGAATTGCTGGATGGCGGTCCCAATCGGGCGCTTGCGTGTCGAAAACTACCGCACGATTGCGCAGGACCTCGACCAGGGTACCTGCAAGCTCGAAACCGCCGACACAGTCGAAATGAACCCGCGCACACCCTGCGCCGTGGACCCACTGGAACCGGTGCACCGGGTGTACAACCCCCGTGAATTCAACCAGCGTGCGGTGAGCCTGCACGTCTATTCCCGCCCCTTCGATACCTGCGTGGTTTATTCGCAGGATCAGGGCACATGCGGCGTAATCAAACTGCACTATCAAACCGAATACGGCAAGCCGGTGAAGAGCACCAACTGACAACAGAGAACTGGTATCTATCAACTGGTTATCCGGATACAAGCGATAGCTGGCAATCAGGAATGGGAAAACGGCAATGAATCCAGAGCGGCGGCGCTGAGGCCAGGTGCCCGTTGCTGCCCGCTCTGTCCTGCTAGACTTAGCTCTTGCCTCCGCGAAGAAAACTCTCGACTCCGCCACCCGAAGGCGCTCCGGCGACGAAGCCTGCACCCGCTGCACCCAGGCTGACAGCCACCGATGGCCGCCGCATCTTTCTCATGGATGCGATGTCTTTCATCTTTCGCGCCTACCACGCCATGGCGCGGCAGCGCGGCATGACCACCAAGACCGGCTTGCCTACCGCGGCCACCTACGTCTTCGTCAACATGCTGCGCAAATTGCGCGAGGACTTTTCGCCAGAATACCTGGCTGCGGTATTCGACGTGGCCGCACCCACCTTCCGTGATACCGAAGCCGAGGCCGTCACCAAGGTACGCAGGTTCGACCTGAAGACCCAGACCTTCCAGGAAGTTGAATATCACGGCTATAAGGCCAATCGCAGCGAGATGCCGGCGGAACTGGTGCAGCAGGTGCCCTACATCCGGCGCGCGCTCGAGGCTTATCGCATTCCTATCCTCGAACTGGCGGGCTACGAAGCTGATGACGTGATCGGCACTCTGGCCCGCAAAGCCGCGGCGCAATCGTACCTGGTGTACGTGGTTTCGAGCGACAAGGACATGCTGCAACTGGTCAACGATCGCGTCCTGGTGCTGAATCCGCCGAAGGACAATCTGATCTGTGACGCGAAAAAGGTGGAAGAGATTCTCGGCGTGCCGCCGGAGCGCGTCATCGATGTCATGGCGCTGCGTGGAGACTCCGTGGACAATATCCCGGGCGCTCCGGGGATCGGTGACAAGGGTTCGGTCGAACTCATTCGCCGCTTCGGAACGGTAGAACAGGCGCTGGACCGCGCCGCCGAAGTCGAGAAAAAGTCCTACCGCGAATCGCTGCAGAACAATCGCGACAATGTTCTCTTCAGCAAGCGCATGGCGACCATCGACTGCGATGTGCCGGTCGATCTTGATATGAACGCCATGCGTGCCGGCGAACCCGACCTCGAAGCTCTGCGTGCACTGTTTACCGAGCTGGAATTCACATCCCTTCTGAAAGAGCTACTGCCGGTGGTGGAAGTAACCGAAGCACACTACACCGAGGCGAAATCTGCAGTTGACGTGGAAGCCGTGCTGAAGGCAGTCTCCGCCGGGAATGCGCTGGCTGTGGCCATCGAGGCCGAATCCAGCGGCGTCGCGGATGAGGATGAAGTGGAAGCGGACGAACCCCAGGAAAGCATGCTGCCCCTGACCGCCGCGCCTGCCGAGGCTGCCCCCGCGCGCATGGTTGCAATTTCCGCGGCCGCGGGTACGGCGCTAACCGTTTCCGTGCAGGAACCCGCAGGCGCGCGGCTGCGATCTGCGCTGGAAGACGAGAGCTTGCCCAAGGCCGTCCACGATTACAAGGCGGCCATCCACGCTTTCGAGCCCCAGGGCATCACGTTGCGCGGGGTGCGGCACGATCCCATGCTGTATTCCTACCTGCTCGACCCCACTTACTCCTCGCACCGGCTGGCGGAAGTGGCGCTACGCCGCTTTAACCTGAAGCTGAGTGGAACTCTGGCGGAATCCGCCGACGTCACGGGACGCTTTGCCGCAGCCCTCCGCCGTGAAGTCGAGCAGGCCGGATTGCTGAAGCTGTATGAAGAAATTGATTTGCCTCTGGTGCCGGTGCTGGCGGGGATGGAGCACGCGGGGGTGAAGATCGACCGCGAAGTTCTGGGAGAAATGTCGTCGCGGCTGGAAGGCGAAGTCGAGGCCAAGGCCCGCGAAATCTGGCAACTCTCCGGATCTGAGTTCAATATCAATTCGCCCAAACAGCTGGGCGACGTGCTCTTCAACAAAATGAATCTGCCCAAGCCGGTGAAATACGGCAAGGGCAAGACCATTTCGACCGCCGTCGATGTGCTGGAAAATCTGGCGGAAACGCATGAGGTCGCCCGCAAGGTGCTGGAATACCGCCAGCTCTCCAAACTCAAATCAACTTACGTGGATGCCCTGCCCGCGCTGCTGAATCCCGCCACCGGCCGCCTGCACACCACGTTCGGTCAGACCGGCACGGCGACGGGAAGGCTGTCGTCGGCCAATCCCAACTTGCAAAATATTCCCATCCGCACCGAGCTGGGCCGCGAGATTCGCGCTGCGTTTACAGTCGAGCCCGGCCACGTCCTGCTGGCCGCGGACTACTCCCAGATAGAACTCCGCCTGCTGGCCCACTTCTCGAAAGACCCGCTGCTGGTGGAAGCCTATCGTCGCGGTGACGACATTCACACGCTCACCGCCTCGCAGGTCTTCGGTGTTCTGCCTCTGATGGTTACTGCCGATCATCGCCGCCAGGCCAAGGTGGTGAACTTCGGCATCGTTTACGGGCTCTCGGCGTTTGGCCTGTCACAGACTCTTGGGATTGAGCCCAGGGAAGCCAAACAGTTCATCGACGCCTATTTTGAAAAGTACAAGGGCGTGCGCGCTTTCATCGACAAGACGCTGGAAGAGGCGCGGCGTGACCAGAAAGTCACGACACTGTTCGGGCGGGTGCGGCCGATCCCCGACATTAACAGCAAAAACACGAACCAGCGCGGCTTCGCCGAACGCACGGCGGTGAACACGCCGCTACAGGGCACAGCGGCCGATTTGATCAAGATTGCCATGATCCGGATCGACGCGGCCCTGCGCGAGCGCGAATTGAAATCACGCATGACGCTGCAGGTGCACGATGAACTGGT
>DATGYF010000414.1:0-6815 GCA_035298145.1 Terriglobales bacterium
TCAGCACGCGCGCGCCATCCAGCGCAATACGAAGCTGCTTTACATGGAATCGCCAACCAACCCCACCCTGCGGGTCGTGGATTTGCGACAGGTGACGGCGCTGGCCAGGCAGCACAACCTGATCACGTTTATCGACAGCACATTTGCCACGCCCATCAATCAGCGCCCCGCGGATTTTGGCATTGACCTGATCATGCACTCTGGCACCAAGTACTTCGCCGGACACTCAGACCTGATCTGCGGCATCATCGCGGGTCGCCAGGAGCTGGTTCAGAAGATTCATGAAACCCGGACGACTCTTGGTGGAGCCATGGATCCCCACGCCGCCTGGCTGCTCCTGCGCGGCATCAAGACGCTGGCGGTGCGAGTGCAGCGGCAGAATGACAATGCGTTGCGCGTCGCCCGGTTCCTGGCGCAGCACCCCAAGGTGCGGCGGGTGCACTATCCCTTTCTCGAAGGCCATCCGCAACGCGCCCTGGCGATGGAACTGATGCACGGCGGCGGCGGAGTGCTGAGTTTTGAGGTTGACGGCAGCGGAGAAGACGCCAGGCGACTCTCTGAGGCGCTGCATCTGTTTACCCTGGCGCCCAGCCTGGGCGGTGTGGATTCACTGGTCACCATTCCCGTGCTCACGTCGCACGGCATGATTTCGGCCGAGCATCGCCAGAAGATGGGCGTGACCGATCAGTTGATCCGGCTGTCGGTGGGTATCGAGAATGCCGACGATCTGATAGCGGACCTGGAACAGGCGCTGACCGTCGTGGCCGGAACGCACCAGCACGCCGAGGTAGGCTAGGCGCTTGAGATGAGGGATGAAAATGGAGGACGGGCGTTTCCGCCCGTCCTTTTTAGTTGCAGTTGACGGGCGGGGCGCCCGTCCTCCACGATCTTCTAGAAGCTGAACTTCAGGCCCAGTTGCATGATGCGCGCGTTGTGCGCGGAACTGGCACGCAGGAAGCTGTCGCTGCCGAGGGTATTGTTGCCGTCGCCGCCGGCCGAGCCGCTATCACCGGCAATGTTTCCCCACTGGGTATGGTTGAACACGTTGAAGGCTTCAGCGCGGAACTCAAAGCCCATCTGCTCCCTGATTTTGAAGTGCTTGAACAAGGCCCAGTCGAAGTTGAGTCGATTGGGATTATTCAGGATGTTGCGTCCAGCGTCGCCGAAGGTCAACCCCCGTGGCAGGGCAAAGGCAGCGGCATTGCCGAATGCCGGCCCGAAGTCGGTGATCGTCCCGCTCGGAATACCGGACCTCGGATCGCCCACCAGGTCGGGGCGAGCGCCCGATCCCACTCCATTAGAGACGCCCGCGTTGTCGTTCGACACCACCACGCTGTAGGGCGTTCCGGTTGAGTAGCTGGTCACGCCGGAGAACTGCCAGCCGCCCAGGATCGCGTTGGTCAAGCCCGATTTGAAGCCCGGCAGGTCCCAAACGTAGCTGACATTCAGGATGTGGCGCTGATCGAAGTTGGAGCTGGCCCGATTGGCGCTGGGATTGGCGGAATCGACAAAGCTCCCGTCAAAGCGGTCGGAGGAGTCGTCGATGGAATGGCTATAGGTGTAGGCAACGCTCAGGTTGAGGCTGCCCATGGTGCGCCGCACCGAAAATTGCGCGGCATGATAGGTCGAGGACGCGGCGTACTGCAGGTGAGTGATGTCACCGTAGCCCAGAAATGGACGGAAGGGGCTTGGGTCAACGCCGCACTGAACTCCAAGATTGACGGCAGCCTGGCCAGTTACCGGCGTGCCGTTGACGCTAAGACTTGAACAGTCGGTATTGAAGGTTGGAGATGTTGGGTCGGAGTCGATAAACTCTCCCGGCGCATATGGGTTGAGCGAGAGGGGCAACGCGGGAATCTGGTTGTAGTTGGTTTGCCGGTTGAGCTTGGTACCCTTGCTGCCGACATAGGAAACCGTGGCCACGGTGTTCCGCACAACCTCGCGCTGCACGTCCAGGTGCCACTGCTGTATGTAGGGCCAGATGGCCTTGGTGGGGATCGCATTCACGTTCAAGGGGAACTGCGCTCCGACGGTCCCGGTCCCGGCATACCCGTTGATATTGTTCACCACCGAGGCATTGGCCAGAGGTGGCGAGTTTTCGAGCGATTCGGTATTGCCCTCATTGCCGTTGGCATGTTCGTAGAAAATGCCGTAGCCGCCGCGGATCGCGGTTTTGCCGTCGCCATTCACGTCATAGGCAAAGCCGATACGGGGCGCGGGATTGAACAGCTTTCCGTCCATGCAGCTGACGGGAACGCCCGGCGTCACACCGCACTGCACAATTCCGTTCGGCAGTCCGTTGATGAACAGATTGTTTACCGTGCCATCGGCGTTCACCGTGGTGACGCCGGCCTGGTAGTGCGCTGGATCAAAATTGAATGCCTGCTTCTGCTTCTCCCGGTAGGTGCCGAACAGGCTCAAGCGCAGACCCAGGTTCACGGTCAGGCGGCTGGTGATGTGCCAGTCGTCCTGAAAGTAGGGTTCAACGATTTTGTAGCGGTTGTAGTACTTGACCCGCTGGTCCTGCTGGCCGTAGCTGGAGATTCTACCCAGCAATAGATCGGCGAATGCATTGCCCGTGGAAATGCTCGTACTCGCATCGAAGGTCAGGTAACCAGGGATCGAACCCGCTCCCAGTTCGCCGCCAAATTCATTCTTCTGGCCAAATACGGCATAGGCCCCGAACTGGAGATTGTGCCGGCCGATGATCTTGCTCACATTGTCCCGGTAGGTGTAGGTCGGGTTCGAGTTGTAAGCGCCGTTCGGGATGTAGCCCGCGTCTTGACCAAAGCCGCCGTCGTAGGCGTCACCGACCAGGTTAATTCCAGGCAAGATTCCGTCGCCGTTGCCGGGGAAAATATCGGGCACGACAAACCCCGCCGGCCGTTGCCAATTGCCGACGTTATTCAGAATGATGTGGTCGGTGGTGTAGCTGGCCACAAATTCATTCAGCAGCGTAGGGGAAAAGGTTGCATTCAGCCGGGCCACCAGGCTCACGCCCGGGCCTTTGAACGCGGTCTGTATCGTGGGGAAGCTGCCGGCGTTGGTCCATAGCGGCACGTCGGTGACGGTGTCCCATGAATCATGAATGTAGCGGACGGTACCGCGGATCTTGTCGGTAAAGTTGTGGTCCACGCGAATCAACTCTTCGCGCCAGTTCGTGGGCAGAGATAACGACGTGCGGTAACGTGAGTCCAGTCCGGTGCCTGTGGTAGGCAAAGGAATCATGCCTAGCAGCGCCTGCACCGTGGGATCGCTCGGGTTGTAACCGGCGGCGAGCAGGTCCGCTCCCACGCTGGGACAGGAACCGCCCCCGGTGCACTGATCGGTGAAATCACCCGCCCGTTCCTCGACCGAAGGCACGGCCTGGTTGAAATCGGCAGGCACGCGGTCCCTGCGCCATTCCTGCGACCAGAAAAAGAAGGTCTTGTTTTTGATGATAGGTCCGCCGATGGTGTAGCCGAAATCGTTCTTCTTGTAGGGCGATACCGAATCCAGAAAATATTTGGTGGAGTTCAAAGCATCGTTGCGAAGGAATTCGTACGCGTTCCCGTGAAAGCCGTTGGTGCCGGACTTGGTCTCGACTTCCACCGTGCCTGACCCGTTGCGGCCGTACTGAGCGCCGTAGTTCGAGGTCAAAACCTTGAACTCAGCGATGGCTTCCAGGCTGGGATAGACGTTGAGCGTGCTGTTGCTGCCGTTATCCATGTTGTCGCCGCCGTCCAGTTCCCAGTTGTTGTACTCGACGCGGCCGCCGTTGATGCTGAAGCTCACGTTCCCGTTGATGCCGACCGTTCCTTCATCCTGGCCAGTCTGATTGCTTACGCCGGGGACCAGCGTGACCAACTGCGTGAAGTTCCGTCCGTTCAGCTGCAGTTGGGTGATCTGCTTTCCGTTCACGGTTCCGGTCAGATCCGAGGACTGGGTCTCCACCTGGGCCACGTTGGCGCCTTCCACCGTGACTTCTTCCTTGATCGTGCCCACTTCCAGCGCGACGTCGGCGCGGGCCTTCTGGCCCACCTGCAGCACGATTGCCTTCGCCTCATATCTTTTGAAGCCCTGGGCGACCACGGTCACGTTGACCGGACCCGAGGGCAAGCCGGCAACCAGATAGTCGCCCGTTGCGTTCGTGGTGGTGGGACGGTTGATGCCGCGATCCAGGCTGCTGACCGTGACCTGCGCGTTGGGGACGGCCGCACCGCTCTGATCGGTCACCGTTCCTGTAATCGAAGCCGAATCCTGCCCCCAGGCAGCCAGCGAAAGCAACAGCACAACACCGAGCCAAAACACGCGCAACTTCATACGATACCCCCAAGTATTTTTTCTACCAACCGAAGATTGCTGGAACCAACTTGCCATCAGATCCTAATCCGGTTTTTTCCCGGAACGGAGAACCATCTCAGTCTCGAACCCATCCGGTAAACCTGCAGCGCCTGATGGCAATCCCGGCACCGGGCCTGAATATCCTGTCCATTGGCCATCGACGCGCGCCCCGGCCTGACCGGCGCATTCTGAATGAAAGCGTTTATTAAAACGAATCAATGGCCTGAATATTGCGGTAGTTCGATCACAAGTGTCAAGAAAAAAAGGCGGGAAATTGGGTCCGCCGCCTATTTAAGTGACCGGGCAAAAAGAGGGTTCTGGCCGGTTTTTTCCTAGGGGAGGCTGCGCGTGGACTCGCGCACCGCAAGTTCAGGGGCCATCTTGCGGTGGACTGCCGAGATTTCCCGTTTTTCCAAGACTCCATTGATGCCTTCAATCACCAGGTTCGCAGCCACCGCTCCCATGGCTTCCATGGGTTGGCGAATTGTCGTGAGGGGCGGAGTGTAGAAACTGCACGCCGCCACGTCGTCGAAGCCAATGACCGAGCAATGCTCAGGCACGCGAAGACCAGCCTTGGCTAATGCACGTATCGCGCCAAACGCGGTCACGTCGTCAAAGGCCATCAATGCAGTGAATGGCCGCTTTCGCTTGATCAGTTCCTCCGTTAATTTGTAGCCCGCTTCAAAACTTGAAATCGGATCTTGCGATTCCGGCAGATCTACGATCAGACGGGGATCAAGTTCGAGACCCGTGCTTTTGGCGAAGGAACGAATTCCCTGCCAGCGGGGCGCTCTGTCGGCCAGAGTTTTGGGCCCGCGGATAAAGGCAATCTTGCGGTGTCCCAACTGATACAGATGCTCCACCGCGAGGCGCGCCCCCATTTCGTTGTCCACGATCACCGAGCTGACGGTATCGGTTCGCAGCTCGCGCCCAATCATCATCGTCGGAATGCTGCTCTTCTCCAGGTCGGCCAGGACATCGATATCGACGAACAACCAGTTGGCCAGCACAATCAGCGCCTCCACCCGGCGGTCCAGCAGCATTTCCAGATAACGCTCGAAGCGGCCGCGCTCGTTGTGCACATCGGTGAGGATGGGAAGGTAGGAAGACTGGTAGAGAGAATTTTCAATGCCGCGCAAAATCAGCGTGCAGTAGGGATCGGTCATGTCGAAGACCATCACTCCCACGGTGTGACTGCGCTTGCTGCGCAAGGAACGCGCGAAGAGGTTGGGCCGGTATCCCAGCTTGTTGGCCGCCTTCTCGATTCGCTTTTTGGTGGCCGGCGGAATGTAGCGGGCCAGGGGAGCATTATTGAGAACGATGGAAACCGTGGTTGAGGAAAATCCGCTCTCCTTGGCCACGTCCCGGATGGTAATGACTGAAGTCTTGACCATATTCGATACTGCAATTGGCAACTAGCGTTTGGCAATTAGCTCTTGGCAAAGTGCCAATTGCCAGGTGGCAATTAGGTTCCCGCAACAGCCCGCTTGAATTGCAGGCCGTTGCTGGCGGACACTACAGCACAGTGAAATCACTGTCAAGGTTGCTCGCCCTGGCTCTGTTCGCGCCGTTGTCCGTCATGACGGCCCAGCTTTCTCCGCGGCAGTCCCCAGCCGCAGGCCCGCAGCAGCTGTTTCAACAGGGCGAAGACGCTCTGAAGAAGAACAACCTCGAAGTTGCCGAGCGTTCGTTCCGCGGAGTGCTTGCGCTGGACCCGCAAGCCGCCGGGGCCTACGCTAATTTAGGCGTCATCTACATGCGGCGCAAGCAGTGGACGCAAGCGCTCGACATGCTGCATAAGGCCGAGCATCTGGCTCCGCGGATTTCAGGAATTCGCCTCAACCTCGGCCTGGCCTACTATCGGCAAAACAACTTTCACGCGGCCATCGCTCCCTTCGAATCGGTGGTGCACGACGTCCCGGATTCCTACCAGGCGCGCTACCTGCTGGGGCTCTGCTACTTTTTCACCGAACGCTATGCCGATGCTGTCGCCATGCTCGAGCCGCTCTGGCCGCAGGCTTCGAGCCAGCTGAACTATCTGTACGTGTTGGGGATTGCGGCCGGCAAGTCGTCCCGGCCCGACCTCGAGCAGCGCGCTTTTGCTGCGCTCGCTGAAAACGGGCAAGATTCTCCCGAGTTGCATCTCCTGCTGGGCAAGGCCCACATTAACCGCCAGGAATATGACGACGCCATCAAGGAGCTCGATCTCGCCGCGAAGGCCAATCCCAAACTTCCGTTTGTCCACTTCAACCTGGGAATTGCGTACTACCGGAAGCAGGACCTGGCACGGGCGCGGGAGGAATTCCTGAAGGATTCAGCCATTGAGCCTGACCTGGCCTACAACTACGACCAGCTGGGCCTGGTGAACTCGCAACTGGGGAACAACCAGGAGGCAGAGCGCAATCTGCGCCAGGCTTTGCGTCTTGACCCCAGCCTGTCCAGTTCTCACTACCAGCTGGCGCAGGTTTACCAGCGGCAGGGGAAATATGTTC
>DATGYF010000415.1:0-1854 GCA_035298145.1 Terriglobales bacterium
GAGGCCTGGCTGGGCGCCGCCGGGGTGAGGCCGAATTCCTCATAGCGCGCTTCGACTTCCGGCCAATCGATTTCGAGGCCGACGAACTGCCGCGGAACGCCTTGCTTGTGCTGCCTCACCAGGGCCGCTTTGCCGATGAAATTTTCTTTGTCGAGATGGACCATCTTCCCAAAACCCAGTTCGTAGGGAGAATATTTTTGCGACTCGATCAGCGCCTTCTTCGCGCTGGTGTAATCCACTTCAATCAGAAGCAGGCCTGCTTCCACCCGGGCTACATCCAGCGCCAGCATGCCGGCGGCGTGTATGTCGAACTGCTTGCCCTTTTCCATCACAGCGTCCCAGACTTTCACCGCGTCATTCCACGGGACCCATATTTCATAGCCCAGATCGCCGGTGTATCCGGTGCGCGAGATGTCCACATAAACGTTGCCGATCTTGCCTCGCGTCATGCGAAAGTATTTGAGATTGCCGATATCCGCCGCCTCTGCAACCGCCTTCAGCAGCTTGCCGGACGTGGGCCCCTGCAACGCTAGCGCGGCAAGTTGTTCCGAAATGTCTTCGACCTGCACGTCCATGTTCAAGCCGTTTTGCCGGAACCAGCGCAGGCTGGGGTCGGCGGCGGTCCAGCGGTATTTGTTTTCTTCCAGGCGGGTGATGGTACCGTCGTCGATCACGTTCCCCTGCTCGTCGCACCAGCAGCAATAAATTACCTGTCCCACTCTCACCTTGGTAATGTCGCGGGTGATGATGCGGTTCACCAGCTTGGTGGCATCCTTGCCCGTGATCAGATACTTGTAGAGCGGCGAAATGTCGATGAGAGCGGCCGCGTTGCGGATAGCGTTGTACTCGTGCTCATGATGCACTTCATAAACGCTGACCGCGTAGTAACCCGACCACTCACGGTAGTTCAGGCTCTGGCAAAGCGGAAAAGTCCTATCGTGAAATGCGGTTCCGACTGGCAAAAGGCAACTCCTTCAGTCTCCGTGTGAGGAAACCTGCTCGTGCTGGATTATAAGCAGTGCCAGCGATGTCCCGCCAGTGCTCTGATGACTGCCGGTCACGCCGGGTCGCCCATGGTGTTCCACCATCTTCGCGTCCTTTGCGTTAACTTTGCGACCTTGGCGGTCAAAATCTTTAACCGCAAAATCGCAAAAAAGGACCGCTCCAGGGCTCAATTTGCAGACAAGACCCGAACTTCCCGGTAGAATTACGTTTCGTTCAGGACTATTGAAAACCATGACATCACCCTGGAGCGTCATTCTTACCTGGACCGTCCTTCTCAGCGGGCTCTGAGCCCGCATCTCTTCGCAGCATTTTGGAAACTGTTAGAATCCTGGCAATCTTTTGTATGGCGAACGCAGTCCATTACGCGGACTGAGAATTGAAGCTGGTATGCCGTCCAATTCGAAATACGACGCAATCATCATCGGCGGAGGCCACAACGGCCTCACCACCGCCGCCTACCTGGCGCGTGCCGGGAAGAAAGTCCTGGTGCTCGAGCGCAGGCACGTGCTCGGAGGCGCCGCTGTCACCGAGGAAGTTTTTCCCGGATTCAAGTTTTCAGTGTGCTCCTACGTGGTCTCTCTGCTGCGCCCGGAAATCATTCGCGATCTCGACCTGCCCCGCCATGGCCTGGAAATCCTGCCGCTCGACGGCACCTTCACTCCCATGCCGAACGGCGACTATCTGTGGCGGGTGAATGATCACGGCAAGACTCATCGCGAGATCGCGCGGCACTCGAAAGTTGACGCCGAAGCCTACGACGAATTCGGCAAGGCGATGCAGGCCATGTGCCGCTTCGTAAAACCGATTCTGAGCATGGTGCCGCCCGATCCGGCGACCCTGAATCCGAAA
>DATGYF010000416.1:0-1727 GCA_035298145.1 Terriglobales bacterium
CGCGCGCTTGATGGAGGAAAGAGATGCCTCGTTTGATGCCGCCTCCGGCTTCGGGAAACTATCCAGCAAGAGTGTTAAAATCAATAGATTGCATGCCCACGAAAACCCCATCTGTAGCGACTCGGGACGCGGTTCAGAGCGCCACACCCGTAGCTTCAGGCCCTACCCGCGTGGGCTTCGTAAGCCTGGGCTGTCCCAAGAACCTGGTGGACAGCGAAGTGATGATGGGCCTTCTGCAGCAGGCCGGGGCCGAACTGGTCTCGGGCGCTGAAGACGCCGACGTTATCGTGGTCAACACCTGCTCGTTCATCGCCAGCGCCCAGCAGGAATCGGTCAACACCATTCTCGAAATGGCGAAGCACAAAAGCACGGGGCGCGCCCGGAAACTGGTGGTCGCGGGCTGCCTGGTGGAACGGTTTCGCAACGATATCCGTCAGAACATCCCAGAAGTCGATGCGGTGGTCGGAACCGGCGAACTGGAAGGAATACTCGCAGCCGCAGGCGTTGCTCCCGCCCCGCCGGTTGACTCTCCCTTCAGGATTCTCCAGTCGCGCGCCGAAGGCGATGCCCGTGCGGAGCAAGGACGTTTCTCGCGCGAGAGCTGGGATGGAGCCATCGCCGACTTGCCCAACTATCTCTATGACGAAGCCACACCCCGCGTGCTGGCGACGCCACGTCATACGGCGTACATCAAGATTGCCGAGGGCTGCGATCATCCCTGCACTTTTTGCATCATCCCGCAACTGCGCGGGCAGTTCCGGTCGCGGCGTTTCGAGTCCGTAATCGCCGAGGCGGAACGGTTGGCTCGCTCCGGGGTGCGCGAGATCACCCTTATCGGCCAGGACACCACCTGCTATGGCGAGGACTTCGGCCTGAAAGACGGCCTCGCACTACTGCTGGAGAAGCTGGCGGGAATAGAAGACTTGCGCTGGGTGCGCTTTCTTTACGCCTATCCCAACAAGATTACTGGCCGGCTGCTTGAAACCATCGCTGCCCATGAAAAGATCTGTTCCTACATCGATGTGCCGCTGCAGCACGCATCGCCGGGCGTACTGAAACGCATGAAACGAGGCGCCGGGGGCGATATCTTCCTCCGCTCGATCGAGAAAATGCGCCGCACGATTCCGGGAGTCACACTGCGGACATCATTCATCGTGGGTTTCCCGGGGGAATCCGAAACTGAGTTTGAAGAACTTTGTCAGTTCGTGCGCGACTCGGAGTTTGACTGGATGGGCGCCTTCGGTTACTCCGATCAGGAAGGCGCGGCAGCGTTCTCCCAGGAAAAGAAGTTGCCGGAGCGCGAGATTGAACGCCGCCGCAAACACCTGATGGGGATCCAGCGCAGAATCAGCAAACGGAAAAAGAAGACCCTGGTGGGCCAGGAATTTGATCTGGTGCTCGAAGGCGTCTCCGACGAGAGCGATCTGCTGCTCGAAGGCCGGACCCCGATGCACGCGCCCGAAATTGACGGCAAGGTTTTCGTCAATGACGTTCCTGACGGGCTGGAGCCTAAGACGGGCGAGTTCTATCGCTGCCAGATTACCGAGGCCCACGACTACGACCTCGTCGCCAGGATCTTGTAGGAACGCATGGCTCGCAAGCTCAAGTTGAAGTGTCCCATCTGCAAGAAGCCGGTCACCAGCCAGGATGCGGATTTCCCTTTCTGCGGCGAGCGCTGCCGCCTGATTGATCTGGGCAAGTGGGCGAGCGGCGCGTATGTGATCTCG
>DATGYF010000417.1:0-5744 GCA_035298145.1 Terriglobales bacterium
CTCATCTTGCTTTCCCCAGCGCCCGGGCCAGAATCGCCATGCGCACCGGCACCCCGTTTCGCACCTCTTCCACAATGGCCGACTGCGGACAATCCGCCACTTCCCAGGTTAACTCGAGGCCCCGGATGATGGGCCCGGGATGCATCAGCATGGCGTCTCTTTTTGCCAGCTTAAGGCGCGCCATGGTCATCTGATAGCGGGCAACGTAATCCTGCAAACTGATCCTGGTTCCGGCCAGACGCTCTTTTTGTACCCGCAGGGTCATGATTACGTCAGCCCCGTGGACCGCATCTTCCACAGTATGCGCCATGTGCAGGCCGGGAGCCAGGCTCAACGCAGTTTCGGGCAGAAACTCCGGCGGCCCGCAGAGAGTAATGCGCGCCCCGAACTTGCTGAGCAGGTGAATGGCGGAGCGCGCTACCCGGCTGTGATAAATATCGCCCACGATGGCCACCTGCAATCCCTTCAGCGCTTTCTTGTGGCGCAGGATGGTGTAGGCATCGAGCAGCGCCTGCGAGGGATGCTCATGCATGCCGTCGCCGGCGTTGATCACGGGAATGTCCAGATACCGCGCCATCAGCGCCGCCGCGCCCGCCTGAGGATGGCGAATGACAATCACGTCCGCGCCCACCGCCCGCAGGGTGTAGCCGGTGTCCAGCAAGGACTCTCCTTTTTCGATGCTGGATCCGCTGGAGAGCACCAGCGTGGTCATGGCGCCCAGTGATTTGGCTGCGATTTCGAAGGAGCTGCGGGTGCGGGTGGAAGCTTCGTAAAACAGCAGCAGGACGCGCTTCCCTCGCAGCAAGGGTCGCGGCTTAAGCGGATTCATCCGCCGGGCCAGTTTGAGCAGGCCCAGGATATTCTCCGCTCCGAGATGTTCGATGCCCAGCAGAGAGCCGCGAGCAGCTTGGTTCATGGTATGCAGGGCCAGCCGGAGTTTCGGTTCTAAGATTTCAGATTTCAGATTGCAGATTGCAGATTTGAGATTGACGCTTTCAAATAGCAGATCCAACCCGGGTAACCGGGGATCAACACAATCTGAAATCAACAATCTTCAATCTGAAATCGGGTTCGCCGCATCAGTCTTGACGTTCGACCAGCAGAACTTTCTCTGCGTCATCCACCTCGCGAAGTTTCACTTCGATAATTTCCCGGTCCGAGGTCTGCACCTTGCGTCCGATGAACCGCGCCTCGATGGGCAGTTCGCGATGTCCACGGTCAATCAGCACGCACAACTGCACCCGCTTGGGACGGCCTTCGCGGAACAGCGCGTCCAGCGCGGCCCGGATGGTGCGGCCGGTGTAGAGAACGTCGTCCACCAGAATGATGTTCTTGCCGCCAATGGGAAACCCGATCTCGGTCTTCTGCACCACCGGCTTCGGTCCCAGGGTGGACAAGTCGTCACGGTACAGAGTGATGTCCAGGGTACCTACGGGAACCGGAGTCTTCTCAATGCGCGCAATCATCTGGCCCAGGCGTTGTGCCAGGGGCACGCCGCGCCGCCGGATCCCCACCAGGCCCAGGTCCGCCGCGCCATTGTTTTTTTCGATGATCTCGTGCACTAGCCGGACCAGCGTCCGCTCAATTTCCGATGCCGACATGAGTTGCGACTTTTCGCGCAGGCCCGCTGGACGTGGAGATATTTTCGAAGTCATAAACGCTGCATCATACGCGGGCAACGCAACCCGGAGCAAGATGGCCGAGGACCTACTCGGGCCTAACTCTTCCCGAATCAGGAGTGTACAACCCAACAAACATTCGGCAGCCGCACCGGGTAAAACCTGTCAAAGGTCCCCATGACCGATCGCCGGCCGGCGCCGCGGCCTTGAGGCGTCTAACCGTTTCCCGCCGCGGGACAACTTGCAAAAGATGTTTGCCGGTCACAGACGCGGGCCGATCACCGTGATATACCCAGCAAGTCCCTTTCTCCAGTCCGGACTCGTCCACGATTCGATTCACGAGTGGGGGCGAGTCAATGTCGAGCGTCAGGGGTTATTTTTCGTTTTTCACGATTTTGTTTCTGGCCACGGCAGTGATGGCCCAGGATACTTCCACGGGAGCGATCCGCGGAACGGTGAGTGACAGTGCCGGGGCGCGGATCAGCGCTGCCAACGTGGTGCTGGTGAACGCCGCCACCAACTTCCGCTATTCCACCACCAGCGATGTCAGTGGCGGCTTTGCTTTCGAACTGCTGCCGCCAGGAGAATATTCCGCTCGCGCCGATTCGGCCGGAATGTCGCCGCAGACCACCCCTCGCCTGCGGGTGGACGTGGGCGGCACCACTGAGTTGACCTTCAAACTGGCGGTCGCCGGAGCCAGCGAAACGGTGACGGTTTCAGGCGAGCCGCCGATGGTCGAAAGCCAGCCCAGCGGCATTTCGACCTTGATTGACGAACGGGCCATCAACGATCTGCCGCTCAACGGACGGCGTTACACCGATCTCGCCTTGCTGACGCCTGGAGTGACGCAGGACCCGCGCGGGCTGACCTCCAGTTCGAATGGGGACCTCGCCTTTGGCGGCATCCGCGGCTACCAGTCCAGCTATCTGGTGGATGGCGGCGACAACAACAACGCTTTTTTCGGGCAGGCCCGCGGCCGCTATCGCGCGCCCTATCAGTTTTCCAACGAAGTGGTGCAGGAGTTCCGCGTCTCCTCGAACACTTACGGCGCCGACCTGGGGCGGGCCGGGGGTGCGGTGGTGAACGTAGTCACCAAATCGGGTTCCAATCGTCTGCACGGAACCGATTTCTATTTCTTCAAGGACAGCGCCATGGCGGCCCAGCATCCCTTCATGGATTTCAAGCCGCACGATCAGCAGCAGCAATTCGGATTTACCCTGGGCGGCCCCATCAAACGCAACCGGGCATTTTTCTTTGCCGGATTCGATCAGCATATCTTTCATGTGCCGGCGGTGGTGCGATTTCTTGACGGAAGCTCAGTCGTGGTCCCGCAGGTCGCCGCCGGACCCGCCACACCGGGTGACTACGAGGCCACCGACCAGGCGCTCGTGTTCGCCACCGCCGCCCAACTTTCGAAGCAGGCCGGCACCTTTCCCTCATCGATGCTGGGCAATGCCGGCTTCTTCAAGTTCGACCTGGTGCTCAACCAGCACAACAATCTTTCCCTGCGGCTGAACACGTCGCGCTATTACGGGCATAACAATGTCTTCCTCGATCCCGCCAGCCCGCTGTCCAGCTTCGGCATCAGTGACAACGGCGAGGAAAATGTATCCACGGAAAGCGGGTCACTGGCGCTTGCCAGCAATCTCTCCGTCAAAGCAGTAAGCCGCTTTCGGGCCCAGTTCTCGCGCGATCTGCAGTCTTCCACCGCCAACAGCACCGACCCGCTGACCAAAATCTCCGACATTATCGAAGGCTTCGGGCGCTCATCCATTCTTCCCCGCCAGACCCGCGAGCACCGCCTGCATCTGGCCGAGACCCTGAGTCTGGAAGGCAAGAGAAATTCGTGGAAATTTGGCGGCGACGTGCTCATGACCTGGATCTACAACTTCTTTCCCTCGTTGAGCGGGGGAGAGTACATTTTCGATCCAATCAAGGTGAATCCGTTCACTTTCGAGATTCAGGAAGGCGGTCTGGAACTCACTCCCCTGCGAGCTTACGCGCATCAGGTCCCGCACTATTACCTGCAGAGCTTCGGTCCCGCCGTCACTCATCCGGACACGAACGAGTACGCCGGATTTTTGCAGGACACGATTCGAGTCTCAGAGCGTCTGGCCCTGAGCCTGGGAGCACGGTATGACCTGCAGACGTTTAGCACGAAAGGCTTGCAGGCGAATCGGCTGTGGCCGGATGCAGGCCGGGTGCCGTACAACACCGGCAACTTCGCGCCTCGCGTGGGGCTGGCATACTCGATCGGGAACGAGCGCCCGCTCGTGGTTCGCGCCGGATTTGGAATCTTCTACACCCGCATTCCTCAGATTTACAACTCCGCGGTCCAGAGCGACAGCGGACTGGCGGGAAATTTTCTCTTTCTCAATAACAATAATTTTTTCGATCACCAGGTATTTCCGCAATATCCCAATCCGCTGGTGAACTGTGCGGTGAATGCCGCGAATTGCCAGTTGCCGTCCGGTTTGGCGCAACTTGAGCAGGCCGATGTCTCGGCATTTTCGCACAATTTCAAGACTCCCCGGGTGCAGCAGGCCAGCCTCAACGTGGAACGCGAGGTCGCGCATCGCATGTCGGTGGGCGTTTCCTACATGTACGTGCACGGCGTGGATCTGATCCGGGCGCGGGACGTAAACTTGCCACCGCCGGTCAACGTCTCGTATCCGGTGTACGACCCCTCCGGAACAAATTTTCTGGGCACGTACTACGACGTTGACTCCTTCTCCACCGTTCAACCCACGCGCTCGCTGAGATGCCCCTTCCCGCCCTGCATTAATCCGCTGGCGCGTCCGATTCCTCAGCTGGGATCGATCAACGTTTTCGAGAGCGCGGCCTCGAGCGTCTATCATGGCGCCACTCTTTCCGTCCGCCGCCGCATGACCAGTGGCGTCTATTTCATGCTGGCCTATACCTTCGCGCACGCCATCGACGATGGACAGGATGCGCTGGTCGCGGGACGTCCGGCAACGGTGCAGGACTCCTACGCGCCTAATTTGGAAAAGGGCCCCAGCGTTACCGACCAGCGGCAGCGCTTTGTGTTCTCTTTTGTTCTTGCCCCCAAACCGTTTCACCGCGACCATGAGTTGCTGGGAATGTTCTTTAACAACTGGAAAGCTTCCGGTGTATTCACCTATGGCAGCGGCCGGCCGGTCAGCGCGACCGTGACCGGCGACGCCAACCAGGATGGCAACAACACAAACGACCGGCTTCCGGGAGTTTCCCGCAACTCCCTCCTCGGACCCGACTACGCCACCACCGACATGCGCCTGACCCGGCGTCTCTACGCTGGCGACCGGGTGAAGCTGGAACTGATGGTAGAGTCCTTCAACCTGCTGAACCGCAACAACCAGCGAGTCCAGATCACGCCGGATGGTTTTCAAAGCAACTCGACCCAATTTGTTCAAACCGATAAGGCCATTGGAATCAATATCTTCCCAGCTCAATACCGCGTGCCCTCGAGTTTCCTTCGGGTCACGGACGCGTACGCGCCCCGGCAGATTCAGCTGGCTCTGAAGCTGATCTACTAGGCATAAACCGTTCCATAGATGGAAGCTAGCGGCATTTTCTCTACACGAAATTGCCATATACCACTTGACTTGCCGTGGGAACCTTGCAATAACTATCCCCGTCCAAACGGGACCGGTTTGGGGGTGTAGTCAGTTGGCAGAGGTAAGACTTCAAGAGGGTGAGTCCCTCGAAAACGCATTACGCCGCTTCAAGCGCAAGGTGCAACAGGAAGACATCATCAAGGAGGTAAAGCGTCACTCCTTTTACCTGAAACCGGGCGAGAAGAAGCGTGTGAAGGAAGCACTGGCGCGCAAACGCAGCAGGAAAAAAGCGCGTAAAGAACAAGACTGAGGTTTATGGGCTGCCACGCCAAGTGGTGGCCCATTTCCTTGTTCGCTGCAGATTGTCAAAAATTGTAAAGCTGTAATCCTTGCCGCCAAAAGCGGCCGGGCGGGCCGAGTCCAAGGGAAATTTTCCAGGTCGTAGCTTGAGGGGGCAACGACCCTGAGTCCACGCGTCGCGCTACTCGTCTGCGAGGTCTTGGGGAATGGGCTGAAGGGAGCATCTCTCAATGGAATTTCAGGACAAGGTATTGAAGTGCATTGACTG
>DATGYF010000418.1:0-3635 GCA_035298145.1 Terriglobales bacterium
GCCCGTTCACAAAAACAAAGACCTGCACATTTACTTTGTGGATGTCGAAGGCGGACAGGCCACACTGTTCGTCACGCCCGCGCGGCAATCGCTTCTGATCGACACCGGCTGGCCCGGCAATGAAGGCCGCGATTCGGAACGGATCGTAGCCGCAGCTAGGAAGGCGGGTATCAGTAAAATCGACTACGTTCTGATTACTCACTTTCACCAGGACCACGTCGGCGGAGTCTCACAATTGGCCGCGCGCATTCCGATTGGGACATTTATCGACCACGGAGACAATCGCGAGACCGGCAATGCCGCAACCGTAAGGGACTTTCAGGCTTACCAGGCGGTGCTGGCGACGGGAAAGCACAAACACATCACGGCCAAGCCCGGAGATGTGCTGCCTATTAAGGGCATGCGGGCGACGATTATTAGCTCCGACGGAGCGTTGATCGACAAACCTCTAGCGGGCGCGGGAGAGGAAAATCCGGCCTGCAAGGGTGCTGAGCAATATCCGGCGGACACGACGGAGAACCTGCGCTCCGTGGGAACGTTCATGCAGTTTGGAAAACTGAAAATCCTGGACCTGGGCGACCTTACACACGATAAGGAACTGCAACTGATGTGCCCGGTCAACAAAATCGGCAGGGTTGATATCTACGTCGTCTCACATCATGGCTGGGCACAAAGCGGCAGCCCGGCGCTGGTTTACGGCATCGCTCCCCGCGTAGCGATCATGGACAATGGAGCCAGGAAGGGCGGGAGCCCTTCGGTATGGGACATCATCGAGAAATCGCCCGGCCTTGAGGACCTCTGGCAACTGCATTTTCCCGAAGAGGGCGGCGCGGGGCACAACGCCGCGGCGGAGTTCATCGCCAATCCCGACGGTCCCGATGCAGCCCATGATCTCGAACTGACGGCCCATCCCGACGGCAGCTTTGAAGTCTTCAATTCACGGACACAGAAAAGCAAGCTCTATCCGGCGCGATAGAACGGCGCGGGCGATGATCTGTAGGCAGCACAGCATTCCAAAATCAGGCAGAATCGAGGACCTCGGCATTGCTGCGCTGGCGAATTGCCATCCTGGTTAGCGTTGCCATCGCCATCAGCTATCTGGACCGCCAGACGCTTCCGGTGGCCGTCACTGCGATCGCCAGAGATATCCCGCTTACCAACCAGCGTTTTTCCGCGCTGCAATCGGCCTTCCTGCTTTCCTATGCGTTGATGTACATGGGCGGAGGAAAGCTGGTGGACGCTTTAGGCACCCGCATTGGATTCGCGTTGATCATGGCGTTCTGGTCGCTGGCCAACGCGAGCCATGCTCTGGCCACCAGTTTCGCTATGCTGATGGCCAGCCGGTTTCTGCTGGGCCTGGGAGAAGGCGGCGGCTTTCCCGCCGCCACCCGCGCCGTGGCCGAATGGTTCGCGGTGAAAGACCGCGCCACCGCGATGGGCATCATCAACGCCGGCACTTCGGTGGGAGCGGTGAGCGCGCCTCCGCTGATTGCTGTGGTTTTGAGTTATGCGGGGTGGCGCTGGATTTTTGTCGCTACCGGCGGCCTGGGGTTGTTGTGGACGTGGTGGTGGATCTCGTCTTATTTTCCGCCGGAGAATCCTCCCGAGCCTGCGCCCGAGCGATCTGCTTCCGCTGATCCTACGATCAACCTGCGCTGGATTGATCTCCTGCGAATTCGCGAGTCCTGGGGCCTGGTAAGCGCCAAGTTCCTGAGCGATGCAGCCTGGTACTTTTATCTGTTCTGGCTCCCAAAATATCTTTACGATGCCCGCGGATTCGATGTGAAGGCAGTGGGCACCTTTGCCTGGATCCCCTACGCGGCAGCCGGCGTCGGCTGTCTTCTCGGCGGATGGTTTTCGAGTTACCTTGTGCGGCGTAAATTCTCGCTGGGCATGGCTCGAAAGCTGGCGCTGGGCCTGAGCGCGGCGGTGATGCCATCCATCCTTCTGGTGCCGCGGCTTCCGGTGGCCTGGGCGCTGGCGATATTCAGCCTGGCATATTTCGGACAGCAATCGTGGTCCACGCTGGTCATGGTGCTTCCCACCGACCTCTTCCCTGCTAAAGTTGTCGGCTCGGTGGCGGGTCTGGTTGGCTTCGGAGGCGCCATGGGCGGAATCGCCTTCGGAGAACTGGTGGGATATCTGCTGGACCACGGCTTCGGGTATGGTGTCGTATTCTCGTTGGCGGCCACATTTCATGTCGCCGCTTTCGTTATCATTCTGGCGGCCGTTCCTGTGGTCCAGCCCCTGGACCTGGAACGCAAACTGAGTTCTGCGGGAGCCTGATGCGAATTAAAGAGATTCGTACACACGTAATGCGCTGGCGAGGAAAGACGGTGCCTTTACCGCTACATTTCTGCACCAATCCCATGGACCTGCTGAACCTGCCCGAAGCCTCGATGCAGACTTTCACTTTTCATGGCTGGCTGGTGGTGGAAATCTTTACCGACGACGGGTTGGTGGGCATTGGCAATGCCGCGCTCGCGCCACAGGTCACAAAACAGGTGATCGACCTTTACCTCAAGCCGTTGTTGATCGGGAAAGACCCGTGGGACATCGAGTTTCTGTGGCAGCACATGTATCGCAAGACCATGGCGTTCGGCCGCCGCGGCATCGGCATGGTTGCAATCAGCGCCGTGGATATTGCGTTGTGGGACCTTCTGGGAAAATCGGCGAAGCAGCCTGTGTATCGGCTGCTTGGAGGCAGGACTAAGCCGCGCATCCCGGTTTATGCCAGCCGGCTTTACAGCGTCGAGTTGAACGACGTTGCCGACGAAGCGAAGCGTTACAAGGCTGAGGGCTACAAGGCCATGAAACTGCGCTTTGGCTGGGGACCGACCGACGGCGCGGCCGGCATGCAACGCAATCTGAACCTGGTGCGCACCGTGCGCGAAACCGTCGGCGATGGCATCGATGTGATGGCCGACGCTTACATGGGCTGGACGCTCGACTATGCCAAGCGGATGCTGCCGCTGCTCGAACCCTTTAACCTGCGATGGCTAGAGGAACCTGTTATCCCGGATGATGTGCACGGTTACGCTGAGTTGAAGTCATACGGGCGGATTCCGATCGCGGGCGGCGAGCACGAATTCACATCCTATGGTTTCCGCGATCTGCTGGAGGCGCGCGCGCTGGACTACATCCAGTTCGACACCAATCGCGTCGGCGGCCTCACTCAGGCGCGCAAGATTGCCGCACTGGCCGAGGCATATTCGGTCCCAGTCATTCCTCACGCCGGCCAGATGCACAACTATCACGTAGTGATGGCCAGCCTGAATTCGCCCATGGCCGAGTACTTCCCCGTCGTCGATGTGGAAGTGGGCAATGAGCTGTTCTGGTACATCTTCAACGGCGAGCCAAAAGCCAAGGACGGCTTCATTGATCTGGATGAAGGTGTTCCCGGCCTGGGCCTGACCATCAACGAGGGAGCGTTGAAGCAATTTGAAGTCATCGAATGACTTCCATGACACGACTGGTTCAACTGAAGCGCGGCGAGGTAAGGCGAGTGGCACTGGTCGAGGAGCCGTACCTGCGTCTGCTGGACGGTTGCGGGTCGATTTACGAATTGGCCAATATGGCCATCAGCAACGGCGTGAGGCTCAGCGACCTGGCACAGCAGAGGGCCACAGGTGATC
>DATGYF010000419.1:0-4393 GCA_035298145.1 Terriglobales bacterium
TGGAAGGCGTGCCCGGAATCGCCTGCTGCGACATTCGTATCCACTCTGACCGCTGAATGAATACAAGCTGCGGGTTGTGCACGTAGTGGGTCTCGACGAACGCCCCGTTCCAAACCGCGGACCGTGCCCCGCCCGGGAGAGGATCAGGGGAGGCCGTAGAGGTGGCGAAATAGGCATTATCCGAACCGTGCTGCGTCACCACCTGGAAATCCAGCTTTTTCAGATAGAAAATTCCGTTGAAGCCCACTCGACTGAAGGTCTTGTTCCCGAACCCGCCGCCAGGGATCGGAAACTCTGGTCCTCCGGAGGTCAGCGTATTGGTCGGCGCTTGTCCAACCATGGCATAGAAGCCCACACGCTGGGTCCCAAGTTTTCCGATTTCAAAGGCTTGACTCCCGGCAAAGAATCCGGTGTAGGAGTTGCTTCCTGGCAGGTCCACGTTGCCGTCGCTGGAATTAAAGAGGCTGGCTGAGATGCGCGTGCGGTCATTCGCCGAATGTCCCATCCACTCCAATCCGAACTGGTTGTCGCCAATCTGCCCAACGAAGTTGCTGTCTCCGACCGGAATGAAGTGATAGAGCTGGAAGCCGCCGCCGCTCCCGCTAAGCGTAAGACCGCGCTTCTCGGAAACGATGTTGTCCAGTTCGAATTTTCCGACCTTGACGTTGAGCCAGGGGCTGCCGAACAGGTTATCGAATCGCGCATTGACCGATTCAAAGTGGAAGACCGCGTTCTCATCCGACGAAAGCACGAACAGGAACGAAAGATTCTTGTCGAGTGTGCCGCCCGAAAGCAGATCAAGGCCCCCAACGTCAAAACCGTGAGAGGTGATCCGCTGCTGCCCGCCGGTCTGATCGACGGCTACCTTGTCGGTGCTCTCGCGGTGCCAGCTCGGCGTAATTCGTATGGTCACCGGCCAATAACCGTTGTTCTGCCAGATCGGAGCGTCCCGATCATTCATCAGCTGGTAGCCGTTGTCCTTGAACTTCTGGCCGAAGTAGTTGAGCATCGGCCAGGCTTCATGACAGGCAGAACAGCGCAGGCCATACTTTCGCGCGAAGGCAGGGAGCGCGTTCGCATCACTGGCGGCAAAGAGGAGAAAGATCGACGCCAGCAGCACACCACTGGCGAAACGGTTCCGGGCAGAGGTCATCGAGTCCTCCTGGTATTACGCCAAACTGGAACGACCGGGTCCAGTTACAACGAACCAAAAGCTACTGCCCCTTTTGCCCACGTTGTTGCGTGGGCCCCGATTCGATTGCAAGAGCTGCAAGTGCGTGCAGGCGCACTTACTTGGTGAGCATCGTAATATCATGGTCGCGAGAAAACCGTCAAGAAAAATGTTTAACGCGAAACTGCAGTCAATACTGTCTGGGGGTGCAGTGGAGATGGTGCGGTCTTAACTGAGCAACAGCGCCGCTCGCGGCGCCGGAGGATCCACCAGGTCTGCGGGCGAAAGGCTGCGGACCAGAAGTTTGGCGATCGCATAAGCCGTCCGGGCGGAGGTTTTCCGCTCCTGGCGCAGCACCGCCGGGCGCATAAAACCAAACATGAATCCGATCACGCTCACCGATTGGACCAGCGCATCGAACTCGGCTTCGGGCAGCTCCTGGCATTCCCTGAACTTCTTCAGACGTGCGCCGATGGCGCGGGCCCTCTGGAGCGGACCGACCTGACGCAGCACCTGCCCAAAACCCGGATCCAGCAGCGCCCGCGGTATGGCCACCCTCAGAAACTCGCGGTCCTGCCACATGTGCTCAACCGCCCAGCTCACCAGCCGCAAATATTCGTCTTCGAATGTGCGCGCGGAAGGCAGGTGATGCGTGAGGTCGGCTACTTCCAGGGAGACACGGTACTCCATAAGAGCAGGAAGCAGCCCCGCTTTGCCGTTGAAATAACGGTGAATCAGGCCCTCCGCACACCCGGCGGAAGCTGCGATTTCCCGGGTCGTGGTCGCGTCGTATCCCTTGCTGGCAAACAACTTCAAGGCGGCAACGATGAGCGCCTGTTTTTTGCCGGCGCGGTCTCGAGTCCGCCTCGATCGGGGTTTGTGCCCGTCGAGATCCGCTTTGGAAACTGCCTGTCTCTGTGAGTTCAACTTCATGACGCTGGCCGATCCGTCAAATAATTTTGTCAGCGTACCACCCATTTTGGGGACAAGTTGTAAAAGATTTGTCACGAATGCGCCCGCTGATCAATATCGAAAGCCAGAGAGGATTGCATCCGGAGCTGAGGTGAGGCCGGCTTTCTAGCGGTCTGGAGATCGGGCTCCATCCCGGGACAGTTGACAGCCTGACTTGATCGAGAGTATGGAACAGGAGATGGGAGTAGTTTCAGCACTACTATCTCGGAGGTCCGGCCCGACGTGCCAAATGGCAGGATTGAAGGCGTTTGGCCCGTTTCTTGTTGCCCCAATCCGCCCGCGCCTCACCCGCCGCTCACCTAGGCGCCATTCAGTCGTGATCATCGTGGTGTTTGCAATCGTCTTCCTGCTGGTGGCCGTTCCTCCGCTTCAGGGTCGCGGGCATGCCAAGAAAGTCGCATCCGAAGACTACGGCCTGGGCTTCTCCACCGAGATCGCAGCCCCCGAAAGTGAAGTGGTCAATGCCGTAGAGGCGGTGGTGAATAACGGGATCATCCAGGGAAGCAAGGAATACAACAAAGACCAGTACATCGAGAGTGCCAGCGCCGCTGCTTCCTCGCCGTTGTTTCCGGAATGGAAAGATGCGGGAAAGGTTTATTACAAAGTTCGCACTGGCGTGCTGGCGCCCCTGCATTTCAAGGACAGCAATGACGAAGGGACCCTGGCCGTCCGCTATGTAGTGCAGCGCAAGGATGCGTCCAAGTCCATCCTGCGCATCGACGCAGTCTTCGTCGAGGATTTCCGCCGCACCGTGCATCCCTCCGATGGGAGCGTGGAAAGCGCCGAGAGCCTTGAGATCCAGAATCAGATTGACTCGGTCGAGGCGGAGAAGAAACAAAGCCAGCAGCTCGAGAAACAGCGACTGGAGAAACTTGCGGGGCAGGAGTTGGAACGCAAGCGTGCACAGGAGGAAGCATCCGCGCTCGCCGACGCTCAAACTTCAACCCAAACCCTCGACCAGCGCCTCGATTCCTTGCGCCACCTGGCAGAGCGCGTGGTCAAGGCCCCCGGCGGTCAACTCAAAACCGCCCCCTTCCGTAGCGCAACCAATGTGAAATTGCTGGACGCGGGTGCCGAAGTCGTAATCCTGATCGTCACTCCATACTGGTACGGCGTGGAAACTACCGACGGACAGCATGGTTGGATTCACCACGCACAATTGGAGTCGCTTCCTTGAGAACCGCCGCTTCCACCGCCAAGTTCAGCCTGAGAATGCGTTCCGTCCTGTTGGCGGCCGCCACCTTCCTCTCGGTCACATCGGCCCGAGTCGGCAGTGCGCAGAGCGTTCCTTATCAGCGGGCGTTTCCTCAATCCCCGGCAGTGGTGGAGAAGCAAATCAAGCTGATGCAAGCGTCAAGCGCCGGACATCTCCCTGCGCTGGAAGGTTTTGCAGTCTCCGGCGATCATCCTCTGGATCGTTTTCACCGCGGCTACTATCAATGCACCGCCCAGGTGAGTTCCAGTCCAACCGGCGGATCGATGGTGCGAGTGAACGCCACCATAACCGCCTGGTACACCGACCCGGGTTCGGGAAAGTCGGGGTACCAGGTCCTTCCCTCGAATGGCCGGCTGGAGACCGATTTCCTCGACCGCCTGCAGGAAGCGCTGGGCGACCAGGCATGGCCGGCGGGTGCCGCGCCGCGGCCGAACCTTCCACCCTCCGCTTCCAGGAGTCCGTCCAATCCGCCGGGAGCAGTGCGCACTCCGGCGCCGGAGGCCGCCGCCAGTGCGGGATCCAGGCCCTCGGCCGGCTCGCCCTTCAAACTGGGAGACCCGCTGAGTCTGGATCACATGTCCTCGTCGGCCACTCAAAAAGCCGTGATCGACCCGCGCGCCCAGGAACAGTCAAAGGAAGTGAAGGGCCTGGAGGAGATCCTGCACAACCAGGCCCATCCCGCGAACCTGGTGGCGGTGAAGAAATCCAGTACACCCGTGCTGGCCAATCCGATTGAAAACGCCAAGGTACTTTTCCTGGCTGCGGCCGAAGATGAGTTTGAAATGCTGGAAGCAAATTCGAACTGGGTGCATGTCCGTATTTCCGGACTTTCCCGAGGATGGATCCGTCGTTCCAGCCTGGAAATGCCTGGCCCAGACCCTGCCCCAGAGCCCCCGCAAGCGCAAGCTGAAAGCGAACCCGCGCACACTGACACGCCGCCCTTCCACGTGCAGAATGAACAGGTCGCGACCTTTCCCGGAAATTGGATACCGCTCGCCGGAAAAACTGTAAGGATTGTCACGGTGCAAAAAGCC
>DATGYF010000420.1:0-10258 GCA_035298145.1 Terriglobales bacterium
CGATACCGTTTCAGCCACTCATAGCCCACCGGACGCGAGATCCCGAACTCCCGGCACAACTCCGCCAGCGTTTTCTCCCGCCGATACGCCGCCACCACAAACCTTACCCGCTGCTCGCGCACATCCATCGCCTTCCAAGGCGTCTTTCTCCCTCGCCCGCTTCGCGGACGAGCGGAGTGTAAGGGATGTCTTGGGACACCCTGTAAAGGATGTCATGGGCCTGAACAGATTGCGCGATGTGTGGGGCACCCGGCTGAATTTGTGCGTGGCTAACTAGCATACTTTTCAATATTATGCAATTAGTTGCGATTGTAGCGATTATTATTGACAGCTACCGCCCGATACTTGATAATTCACTTGGTTGCGATTATAGCGATTGCTGCTGATGTTCGCAGTCAGGGGGAAACTCTATGGTAGCCACAGCCCAAGCACTACAGTTCGGACCGCGTGATCAGGAGGAAATTGAACAGGCGTCGAAACTCTACCGAACCCTGCTCCATGAGGGGACGGCGGCTCTGATCAGCCCCGATGGTACAAGAATTGATCTGCCCTCATCGGTGTACGAAATCCTGGTTCGAGTCGCCGAGAAAATGCAAGAGGGCAAGACAGTCGCCGTTTTGCCGTTGATGGAAGAACTGAGCACCCAAGCGGCGGCCGATCTTTTGGGTATATCGCGGCAGTTCTTCGTGCGCGAGTGCGAGGCACACAAGCTACCTTTTCACTACACAGGAACGCATCGCCGAGTGCTGCTAAGGGACCTGCTCGACTATAAGAAGCAGCGCGAACAGGCGCGTCGTGAGGCGATCGTCCGTATCGCTCGCCAATCCGAAGAACTTGGCGACTATGACAAGTTCATCCCAGCCGAGGAAAGATGATTTCTGATTTCCCGGTCATTGTGGACGCCTGTGTGCTGGTTCAAGCCGCCGTTCGTGACACCCTGTTGAGGCTGTTCGAACGGCGGCTTTTCCTGGCTAAGTGGACGGACGAGATCATCGAAGAAACCGTCCGCACACTTCAAGCTAAACTTGGCCGTACCGAGCAACAAACCGATTACCTGGTCAGCGAACTGCGTGCGCATTTCCCCGATGCTTGGGTCGAGCCAGGGTACCGGGAATTGATTCCGGCAATGACCAACCAAGAGAAGGACCGGCATGTCCTGGCGGCCGCGGTGAAGACACCTTGCGAAGTCATAATGACCTACAATCTCAAAGACTTCCCACAAGAGTCACTCAAGCCTTTCGGGATCACTGCGAAGCATCCCGACGAGTTTCTGATCGACCTTTACTACGTTGACGGTGAGATCGTCGTCCATGAGCTTCACCAGCAGGGCGCAGAGTTGAAGAATCCCCGCAGCATTGTGGAAGTATTGACTTCACTTGAGACATGCAGGTGCACTCAATTTTCCCAGTTGATTCGCGAAAAGCTAGAACTATGAACATGCCTCGGCGCCCTATCGCAAGTAGATAGGCCGCACTCGGAGGATGTTGCCTGTGGCTACTGGACGCGGCCTACAGATCGAGTCAGTCAACCCTCCACGACTTCGCGACCTAAACCAGCCTGCCGGGTGCCCCACTCATTCGCGTCTCGTTGCGAATGAGTGGGTAGCAGGCTTCGGCGCATGGCGACAAAATCCCCAGAATGACGCGGCTGTGGAATCCCACCCTTCGAAAAACGAAGGGTTGATTGGATAAGAGCGAAGGCTCGATCCGAAACCGGTAGTCTACGGTTGAGGACCAAGGCTTCTGGAAAGGAAGGAGCCTTCGCCGATGATGATTATAGGGTGTGATTACCATCCCAGCTGGCAACAAGTAGCGTGGGTGGAGACGGAGACCGGGGAGTGCGGCGAGCGCAAGCTGGTGCACGCCACGGGAGAGGCCAAAGTGTTTTATCAGCAACTGGGGTCCCCAGCGCTGATTGGCATGGAGGCCACGGGCAACAGTCAGTGGTTTATCGAACTGGTAGAGGATCTGGGACACGCGATCTGGATCGGAGATGCGGCGCAGATCCGGGCCAGTTACGTGCGCAAGCAGAAGACGGACAAGCGGGACGCGGCTCACATACTGAGACTAGTGGTGGAAAACCGCTTTCCGCGCTTGTGGACGCCGGACCGGGAGCAACGCGATCTGCGGCAGCTGGTGTTGCATCGGCACAAGCTGGTGGAGATTCGCAGCCGGGTGAAAAACGAACTGCAACACCTGGCCATGAATAAGGGAATGCAAAAGAAGGCCACGCTGTGGAGCCAGGCGGGACAGCAGATGTTGCGCGAACTGCCGTTGAAACCCTGGGCTGGGTGCCGGCGGGAAGACTTGCTGGGGCTGCTGGGGATGTTGAACCAGCAGGTGGGAACGCTGGACCAGGCGGTGCAGAAGGCGGCCGAGGAACATGCGCAGGCCAGGTTGCTGATGACCCAGCCGGGAGTCGGTCCGAACACGGCGCTGGCCTATGTGCTGACCCTCGGCGATGTTACTCGCTTCCAGCGGGGCAAGCAGGTGGCGAGTTATCTGGGACTGATTCCGCGCGAAGAAAGCTCGGGCGGACGTCAGAAACTGGGAGCCATTAGCAAACAGGGCAACCGGCTGCTGCGCAGTTTGCTGGTCGAAGCGGCGCAGATCGCGGTGCGTTTTGATCCTGGATTTCGTAAACAGTATCTGCATCGCTGCCACCAGAAGCCGAAGGGAGTGGCCAAAGTGGCAGCGGCGCGCAGGTTGGCGGTACGACTCTACTGGATGCTGCGCACGCAAGTGGCGTATCCGGAGATCGTTCGCATCGAGAGCAGCCCGCGGGTGCCCCGGGTCGGCGCAAGCCAGACCGATGGATTGATTGGGCGCTCTCGCATCCCGCAGGCGGCGGGATGTTCGCATAGAAGAATCATGGTCGAGGTTTAGGCCGTATCGATGGTTGGTGGAACGATCTTCCACCGAGAAGTGATTGCAGCGTGATGTTCCAGAGCCTTGGTCCTCAACCTTCTCTGGCGAAAAAAGCGGTGCTCACGCACCGCCCAGTAGAAGTGCGCCCTTGACAGAGCTTCGCTCTTATTGAGGGGCACCCGGCCGGTCTTGGGATCGAACGCTTTTAGCGTTGCCTTCAGCGCCCCATCCGGGCTGACTGCGCTTTAGTTGATATTCACCTTGACACTCCTGAAGTTCTACCCCTCTGGGTTGTCCGCACTACTGTGCCAGCCGTGGTTGATCGCCTTGACTGCACCCTCGAAAGTATCTGCTTTGCTGGAACTCCCCTTCAACATGGAATCGGGATATGTGCGACCAGCGATCTTGGGATTTTTGTCCTGATATTTTTTCAGGAGGGGCAGCATCCTCTTGCCGCGACCAATCACGGCGTCGGTCTCTTCCTGCGACTCCCCCACATCGAAACACATCAGGACGACCAGTGCCTCGTCGGCAACGCGCCCCTTCTTCTGGGTCAACCCGTAGAGTAAGTTGCTGAGCCGACTCTCGTCATGCTGCCCACTCTTTTGTTTTTCATCCAAGATCGGACGGAGGAGCGCAGCGACTTGCGCGGGGACAGCCACGCTCTGTGTCTTGTCGTTGGATTGTGATCCTTCCTTTGGCCTTGATGCCTGTGCCTCTGCAGCCAGCGGAAGAACCGCTGACAAGAAACAAGAGAGAACCCACACTTTCCAGTTCATGTATGCCTCTTTAGATCAATCCGTGACACTCAATGTGCTTCCTGGTTCAGAATCAATGAGCTTATTCAACCGGCGGATGTCGTCGGGAGATCCAGTTACGCACCCTTCCGAACAGAAGGGAGAGCTCACGGAAGGACCGAATGCATTCTTACAACTGTGGCTACGAATCAGGTCGCGTCCCCAGGTCATCGTTCCTGGCATTGGAACCAGCCGGATTATCGACGGTAGCGTATCGATCTCTTCTCAAATCAATGATAGAGCTCTGCAGTGGACAGTACATTACCGTGGATGTCAACACCTCCAACGACCAGCACTTGTCCATTGTGCAATAGCGTCGCTGTGTGCCACGATCGGGCCGTCGTCATATTGGCGGTCTTTGTAAATGTCAAGCTGTTAGGGTTGAACAGTTCTGCACTTGCCAGGGGCGTGACCGAGGTGTGAACCGTGCCTGCTAGAGCTATGGAATGTACGTTGGCGCCACCCGCAATCAACACCTGACCATCGGCAAGCCGTGTTGCGGTGTGAAAAGCTCGCGAGGCGGCCTTTCCGCTCACCGCACCAAAACTTTCGTTTTCGCTAGTGAATAGGACTGCCAAACCCCAGGACTCAGGGCCAAACAGGCAGCATCTTATTGAACCGCCGCTTAGCAGTCGAAGGAATTCGCCGCCCACGAGGAATACCCTGCCGTTCCGGAGCAATGACGCCGTAAGCCAGGCCGCTTGAGTTCCTCCCGTCAAGGTTGGCGTGAATGTGTCAGTTACAGGATCAAACAAGTCCCCCAGGGCGGTGCCAGAGCTATCCGTTCCTCCAGCGAGAAGGACTTCACCATTGCTCAGCCGCGTGGCTGTATGCCCCATTCGGGAAGCGCTCATGTCTTGTATGGAGGTAAAAACGCCGGTGATCGGATCGAAAATCTCAGCCGTGGCCGTTCCTCCTCCCGCTACTAACACTTTGCCATTGCCGAGTAACGTCGCCGTGTGGCCGATCCGTGCTTTTCGCATGCTGCCCGTACGCGTGAAGCTGCCCGTCGCAGGATTGAAAAGTTCAGCCGTGGCAAGGACTCCTTTCGCATTGGTTCCTCCTGCCACCAGAACCTTTCCACCAGGAAGTATGGTTGCCGTGTGACCCTCACGCGCGGCCAGCATTCTGCCCGTGAGTGCAAACGTACCGGTAGCGGGGTTGAATAGCTCTGCAGAGGCGAGAGTCCCTTTCGCGTTTGCGCCTCCCGTCAGCAGGACCCGCCCATCGGGGAGCAACGTCGCGGTGTGCCTCCGTCGCGCAAATTGCAGTTTTCCCGTCGCAGTGAAGCTGCTTCCTGCACACGCCACCGAGAGGGTCAGCACCGCCATCGCTAGCGGGATAGAACGAAATGTTCTGAGCTGCATGGCACCTTCTCCTTTTTCGAATGATGGGCTATGCGTAGCGCTGGATCGGAGAGAAAGCCAAACCTCGCGACGGAACGCTAGCCTACGCATCCTCGCATATGCAATCACCTTGCCAAGGGCAAATCGGTATGCTTGAAGAAAGCAACGTGTCGGGACCGGTTTCGGTCGCCAAGTAGTTGAACATAGAGACACATACAGAGAGTCTGGGGAGTTGCGACAGGGCCGGCCCGCGCTGTGCCGGGCAAAGTTTACGAACCGCAATCGACGCTCCTCCGCGAACTGCACGGTTAAGGAATTAACCGAACGGTTATCCCGAGGCATTTGCCGGGCGGGAACAAACCCGAATAGCTACCATTCTCAAGAGTAGGTGTTGAAACCAGATTACAGAGCTTGTCGCTGGGGTTCTTTCGCAAGACGTTCCCCCTCCCCCAAGCCGCGCCGGCCTTGCATTCTGCCGCAATCACAGGTTAGTCTTCTCCCACGCTGCGGCCACGAAAACGTTTCGGAGGACGATATGAACCTCAAGATCGAGAAACGCCGGGTGGACGGGGTCACCATCGTTTCGTGCCAGGGCCGTATCATGTTTGGAGACGAGGCCAACGCCTTGCGCGATTTCCTTAAGCAGGTCCTGACCGAGACTCCGCGCCTGGTCCTGAACCTTGCGGGCGTGACGTATATTGATAGCGGCGGCCTGGGGACGCTGGTTGGGGTCTATTCTTCAGCCCGCGGGGCCGGCGCCGATATCAAGCTTACCGGCCTGGGGCAGCGCCTGCGCGACGTGCTGCAGATTACCAAGCTGGCAACGGTTTTCGAGGTTTTTGACAGTGAAGAGGAGGCGCTCACTGCCCTGGGTCGAGGGGTCGCTTGAGCGCTTGAAGTAGCCTTCCTGCGCATGGGGAAGGCTCGGGGGATCGCACTCCTGCCTGCCGGGGTCGGTCTTCTGAACGGAAACACAGGCAGGCCAGCGCCACATGGCATTTCAACCCATCACGGGCCCGGTTTCATCCCCGGGGTCGGGAATTTTTCCCACCCTGGTTTTCGTGCAGGGGAATGACCAGCGCACCATCAACCTTGACCACACTCCGTTCACGGTGGGCCGCAAGGTGGATAAAGACCTGGTCATTGCCGACCCTCGTGTCTCCCGCGACCACGCCCTGATCACTTCTGAAGACGGGCAATTCTGCGTCGTCGATCAGGGCAGCAAGCACGGAACTTTCGTCAATGGCGAAAGAGTGCAGCGCAAGACGCTGGAGCGCAACGATCGCGTCGAGTTCGGCGTGCGCGATGTTTCCTACGTCATCTTTCATCCTCATCACGCCAGTTCTAATACCGCCCGTGAATTTCTCAGCCAGATTTCGGGCATCCAGATCTCAACCGACACTACCGACCTGGAAAAGCTGACGCTGTTTCTCGAGGCCGCCCGCAAGCTGAACACGACGGGCGTGCTCGATGAAATCCTGGTGACCCTGCTGGACGCCACCCTGAAGCTGACGCGCGCCGAGCGCGGCTATGTCTTCATGCGGGACGAAGAGAACAACCTGCGCCTGGCCGCCGGGCGCAACTCCAAAGGCGAGCCGCTACTCGACGACACCACGATTTCGCACTCCATCCTCGACGAAGGGGTGAAGTCCAACTCGGAGTTCGTGATCACAGACACCAGCCAGTCACTCGACCTGGCGGGCCGGCACAGCATCGTGGCCTACGATCTGCGAACCGTGATCTGCATTCCCTTGCGCAAGCCGCAGGTGCAGACTACGCGCGACACGGGGGTGGTGCCGCTCGAGAGTTCTGCCGAAGTGATGGGAGCTCTTTATGTGGATTCGCGCTTCGCCTCGCGTGACATCTCGAGCGTGAGCAACGACATTCTGCGGGCCATCGCGACCGAGGCGGCGTCTTTGATCGAGAACGCCCGTCTGGTGCAGGCGGAAGAAGCGTCGCGCCGCTACCAGCAGGAGCTTTCCATCGCCGCGTCCATCCAGCAGCGGCTGATGGCGGTGACCATTCCTGAAGTTCCGTTCGCGCGGCTGAAAGGCAGGAATCTTTCCTGTAAAGAAATCGGGGGCGATTTTTTTGACGCGGTCAATACCGACGAAGGTTTGGCGGTGGTGCTGGCCGACGTGAGCGGCAAGGGAGTTTCGGCGGCGCTGCTGGCTTCGACGCTGCAGGGCATGATCTATTCCCAGCTTTCCGCCGGCATGCCGCTGATTGATATTGTGGTCGCCGCCAACCGTTTCTTTACCCATAAACACATTGGAGAAAAGTACGCCACGCTGATCATCGCGCGCATCCGGCGAGACGGGGAACTGGAATACGTCAACTGCGGCCATGTGCCCCCGCTGCTGGTCTGCAACCATGAAGTAATACGTCCGCCGCATGGAAACCTGCCGGTCGGCCTGCTGGCCGACGCTACCTACGAAAGCGACCACGTCAGCCTGCACGCCGGAGATCGACTGATTCTGGTCACTGACGGCGTCACCGAAGCGGAGAATGCCCGCGGCGATTTCTTCGAGGATTCGCGCCTGGAAGCCGTGGCTGCGAAGAGCGCAACACTCGAAGATATTTTTGCCGCCGTGGCTAACTTCTGCGGTGGCACGCCACTCAGTGATGATTGCACCGTGGTGGAATTGGTGTATTCGGGTTAGAAGCTGTCAGCTCTCAGCCGTCAGCTTTCAGTAGATTCCGTCTGAGCACGTCTGCTCGTCTTTCCTGTCGTGGTACATGCTTGCTGCAAACCGGAGGCCTAACTCGGTGAAGAACCCTGTCTTGCGATTCATAACCGTTGTGGTGATTCTGGTGGGAGCGGCTTTGGGCCAGGGTCCGGCCGCGCAATCCGATGCGGTCGCGCAGTATGTCAAGGCGGAAATGACGCGGCAGCACATTCCTGGAGTAGCGTTGCTGGTGGCCCGTAACGGAGAAATTGTCCGGGCCCAGGGATTTGGCTTCGCTAACGTCGAACTGCAAGTTCCGGTCAACCCTGCGACCTTGTTCCAGTCCGGTTCGGTGGGCAAGCAGTTCACCGCCACCGCCATCATGATGCTGGTGGAGGAAGGAAAAATCGGGTTGGATGACTCGATCACGAAATATTTTCCCGAGGCTCCGGCCGCCTGGAAGCCGGTCAAGATTCGCCATTTGCTGAGTCACACCGCTGGGTTTACGGATTATCCGAAAGACTTCGATTTCCGCAAAGACTACAGCGAGGCCGATCTCCTGAAAATCGTGACTGGAATTCCCCTGGCGTTTCCACCGGGCACGAAGTGGAGTTACAGCAATCTCGGTTATTTGACCCTGGGCGTCCTGATTCACCGCGTGACCGGTACGTTTTACGGTGATGTGCTGCAAGCGCGCATCTTCCGGCCGCTGGGAATGACCACCACGCGCATCATGAGCGAAGCGGACATCGTCCCTAACCGTGCTTCGGGATATCGACTGGTCAAGGGCGAGTTGAAGAACCAGAAGTGGGTCTCGCCAACTTTGAACACCACGGCCGATGGCAGTCTCTATTTTTCGATTCTCGATCTGGCGAAATGGGACGCGGCGCTATATACAGAAAAGCTTTTGAAGCGCTCCAGCCTGGAGCAGATGTGGACAGTGGCCAGGTTGAACGACGGTAAACCGAATTCCGGTCACTACGGATTCGGCTGGGAGATAACCAGCTCGCATGGACATCGCCTCGTTGATCACGAGGGCGCATGGCAAGGCTTCAAGACCCAGATTTCGCGTTATGTCGATGACAAGCTGACGGTCGTGGTGCTGGCCAACCTGGCCGAGGCGGATCCGGGAAAGATTGCGGAGCACGTGGCTGAGATCTATCTGTCCGGGAGCGGCCGGAAGTGAGGCTGACCCCGGCACGATAAGTCGGTGCAGTTGGGAGGAGGGGACTGCTCAGGCGGAAACAGGCCACTCGCGAATCGGTAAGAAGTGTAATCGCGAATTTGCACCAATTGACGAGCCGGACTGGTCATTCAAGCGCATGAGCGTGTACACGTAAGCTGCCCGACAAGGGAGCACGCAAAATGCGTCATACAACGTTAGCAGAGGGCGTGGCATCTCTTTCTTCACGGGTTTACTGCGAACCTGAGTCTCATTCCAAGTAATCACGGCTTTTCAGGTACTTTAGGGCGTCACTTCTTCTTCACCGATGGTGCTCGGGGGCCATATGTCATTTGATCGTCTGTTCTGCATAGTTGTGCTTCCCTTCGCTTTCATCACTGCATACGCACAGGAACCGCCCATGCCGCAGCTGTCTCCAGGGACAACGCGAAAGCCGGCGCCGGCTGCCCCCGGACCCCCGCCGGTGCCGCAGAAGATTGATCTCGCAGTGCCGAAAGGTACTCCGTTGCAGGTCGCGCTTGACGAGGAGGTTCGCGTCCGAAAAATTGGACAACCAGTTCACGGCAAGACGGTTGAACCAGTTTATGCATTTGACCACGTGGTGGTGCCGGTTGGGTCGGAGGTTAACGGGGAGATTTCGAAGATTGAAACACTCTCCAACTTAAAGCGAACGTTGGCCGCCTTGGACGGAGATTTCACGCCGTCGCGGAAGGTGGAACTTACCTTCAAGGAACTGGTCTTAGCGGATGGCAGGCACATCCCTCTGCACACCATCGTGGCTCCGGGATCCGGACAAGTCATAAAGCTAGTCAGCGCGTCTGATGTGAAGCAGAAGAAAGGCGTTAAGGACATGGCCTCTGCGAAGGCGCAACAAGAAAAGCAGAAGGCCCGCAAGGAGTGGGACAACGCCATGAAGCAGCTGAAAACTCCGGGCAAGATGCGGCGCCTCGAACGTTATGGCGAAGAGCAACTGCCGGTGCGTCCGCAGTACATCCCCGCCGCTACGCTTTACTTTGCGGAACTGCAAGAGCCGCTGGATTTCGGCAGCGAAATTATGACACCACAAATGGCCAGCTCGATCGCCGGGCCGATCCCTCAAGGCAGCATCGTACATGCGCGGCTGGTTACACCGTTGAGTTCAGCGACCGCAAAGAAGGGCGAACCGGTGGAAGCGGTGCTTACTCAGCCGCTCATGGAGGGCAACCGCTTGGTTCTCCCGCAGGGAAGCCGCTTGAAGGGCGCAGTTCGTGACGCACAGCCTGCTCGCCGGTTTAAGAAGAATGGCCAGCTCCGCGTGGCGTTCTTGACGCTGGTCCCGCCCGACGGCATCGAGCAGAAAGTGCAAACGACGCTCGAAGGCGTACAGGCTGGAAAGAACGCCAATGTAAAGCTCGAT
>DATGYF010000421.1:0-4097 GCA_035298145.1 Terriglobales bacterium
GCTTTGAATTCCAGCTTCCTAAAATCGAATCCGATCCGAACCGCCCCGCGGACGGGCAGGCCTTCTACAACGTTTCCACGCAGCTCATGGCCCGCAAGCCCGGCTTTCTCGACTCCGGCATCAGTTCTTCTCCGCCTCAAAGCACCGCCGGCGACGACATCACGATCGCGCTCGTTCCCGAATCTCTTATTGTCGGCCGGGTGAATCTGCCGTCTTCCAATCAGTCTGACCGGATGACGGTGCAGATTTACAAACGCCAGGTGCGCGACGGCCGGGCCTTCTGGGCTCCCGGCGCGACTACGACCACGCGCTCCAGCGGCGAGTTTCGTATCGCCAATCTCAGGGCAGGCATCTACAAGATCTTCACCAGTGAACTGATGGACCGCGATCCGATCACCTTCGATCCGCGCGGCCAGCTCTACGGATATCCACCTATCTATTATCCGGCCGCAACGGATTTTGCCTCGGCATCCGCCATCACGCTGGAGGCGGGCAAGACCTTCCAGGTCGAGCTTTCCCCCGTGCTCCAGCCTTACTACCCGGTAAGGATCGCAGTTACAAATCTCCCGTCCCAGAACGGGGTGGATGTTTCGGTCGCGCTCCAAGGACACAAAGGCCCGGGCTATTCCCTGGGATACAACGGCGAGGGCATCGAAGGCATGTTGCCCAACGGAGTTTATACGGTGGAAGCCACGCTGCAGCAGGGCCAGCAGACCGCGTCCAGTAGCGTGAATATCACGGTGAAGGATAGCCCTGTGACCAATGCGTTCATGGCGGTCCTGCCCAACGGCTCGATCCCGGTGAATATCACCGATGAAGGAAGCGGCCAACGATCGAGCGCACTCTTCTTACAGGGTGGTTTCACGCGCGAGCAAAAAGCTGAGGTCTTCTTGCAGCCCGCCGAAGATTTCGATTCGGGAGGATTCGCTTCCCTTCGTCCGCCGCGCAAGCCCAACGACAACGACTACGTGCTGGAGAACGTAAGGCCCGGCCGCTATTGGCTCAAGGTCACCCCCTACCGCGGATATGTTGCCTCGGCGGTGGCAGGCAGCGTCGATCTGCTGCGCCAGCCCCTTGTAGTCGGCCCGGGCGGGGCAAGTCTTCCCATTGAGATCGTGCTGCGCGACGACGGTGCCGCGATCGACGGGACCGTTGAAGGCATGCCTCCCGTGCCGGCAGACCGGCGCAGCCCAACCTTAACGATACGGTCCGGACTCGTCGCCATGGCTGCGGGTCCGTACGTCTATTGCATCCCGCTGCCGGATTCTCCCGGCCGGTTCACGGCAAGCTGGGTCTCGCCGCAGGGGACATTTCAGTTGCAGCAACTTCCTCCGGGCGGCTATCGCGTGCTGGCCTTCGATCACCAGCAAAGCGAACTCGAATATCAGAATGCCCAGGTGATGAGCGGGTATGACGACAAAGGCCCGATTGTTCGTCTGGCCCCGGGGCAGACCGAGCACGTGCGCGTGGCTTTGATTTCAACGCAGGAGTGAAGCATGTTCGTCCGCCGCCCCAATCCGAGATTGTGTAGGGACGGGTGTCCTCACCCGCCCGGCAAGGGTTTGGCAAGCAGAAGTCTGGACGAGCTGCGCTCATCCGCCCGGACGAGGGCGTCCGGGCCTGCGTGGGTGGTGTGGTTGCTTTTGGCGTGGCCTGTCATACTAATCGCACAAACACCAGTCCAACTTGCGGTCGGCCCTTTCCGCGTTGCCGGTACCATCGTCAGCGCCCAGGAGGGCCATCCACTTTCCCGCGCCCGGATTTCTCTGCAAGAGGTCAGGAACCGCCAGAACCAGATTTTCATGATCACCGGCGACGACGGCCACTTCGAATTCCGCAACCTTCCGGCGGGAAAATATGCCCTGAACGGCGCCAAGCGGGGATACATCAGCGCCGCCTACGAGCAGCACGAGCAGTTTTCCACTGCCATCGTGACCGGCGCAGGTGTGGACACCGAAAACCTCATGCTGCGGCTGGTGCGCACGGCGGTGCTCACCGGCCACGTCTTCGACGAATCCGGAGAACCGGTCCGCGCCGCCACCGTCACCCTCTGGCGCGACGACCACAGCGCGGGCGTCAGCCGCACCGTCAGATATCGAAGCGATCAGTCCGACGATCTGGGCTCGTTCGAATTCGCTCCCCTCGATGCCGGCACCTACTTCGTCTCCGCCGTAGCCAAGCCGTGGTATGCCGTACACCCGCCACCGGTTCGGCAAACCGCCGCGACCGATGTTCCCACCTCCGTCGATCGTTCGCTGGACGTGGTTTACCTGCCCACGTACTACGCGGGAGCCACCGACGTTGAAGATTCCTCGCCCATCCTTATCCGAGGCGGCGATCATCTTGACCTTGATCTACACCTGACACCCGTGCCCGCCTTGCACGTCACCCTGCGAATTCCGCCGCCGCAAGCCGGACAGGGCTTCCAGATACCTGCGCTTTTCAAGCGCGACTTCGATGGCTCGCAGCAGGCCCTTCAACCCGACGTGCAGATGACCGCGCCTGGTGTGGTTGAGATCACCGCCGCCCCCGGCAAGTACGAGTTGCGCCTGTCACAACAGAACAACCAGCCCAGCCAGAGCAGCGAGGTTGAGATCAGCCAGGACAATCAGGAACTCGACGGCTCCGCCGGACAGGCCGTCAGCACCATCGCTGCGAAGGTCGAAGTGATTGGCGAGACTGCGCCTCCGCCGCAAATGGTAGTCGCACTTCGCAACGCTCAGCACCGCGTCGTCGCCTGGGGGCCGATGACCCCAACCCGGGAAGTCACATTCGCAGACCTTGTTCCGGGAAGCTACGAGGTCCTCGCCGGCGCCGTGTCGCGCGCATATTCAGTTGTCTCCATGGTAGTGAATGGCTCCCCCGTCTCCGGCCGCTCGCTCACCGTTCCTGCGGGCGCGGCCCTGGTGGTCTCGTTGAGAGTGGTGGGAGGCACCGCCGATGTGAACGGCCTGGCGCAGCGGGCGGGCAAGGGCGCGGCCGGAGCCATGATCGTCCTGGTGCCCAAAAATCCGGAAGCTAACCGTGAGCTCTTCCGCCGCGACCAGAGCGATCTCGACGGCACTTTCACTTTCCACAGTGTGATTCCCGGCGCGTACACGGCGATTGCCATCGAGAACGGGTGGGACCTGGACTGGTCGAAGCCCGCCGTGATCGCGCAATACGCCCCCCACGGTGAAAAAATCGTGGTGGGCGGATCTCAAGGCGCCATCCAGCTTCCCAGTCCGCTCGAGATTCAGCCCAAGTGAGGAGTCTCTCCGGCCGGCGCCCCGCACTTGTGCGCATTGAATTGCTGCTGGATCACAGCCTGCGCCCGGGCCTGCTGGCCGGCAGGCTGGTGCTCGGCCTGAAACTGCATTTTGCAGGCTTCACAGGTTCCGACGACAGGAACGTTCTTCACCCGCTTGATGATTCGAAGTATGCGCTTGGCCATGCATACAGTCTCCCACAATTTCGGTGAAGAAGGTTTTCTTCGCGACCTTTGCGGAATCTCTTTGCGTCCTTTGCGGTTAAGATCTTGCTCTGGCCGACCCCAAAATCAAACCTTTAACCGCAAAGAATGCAAAAGGGGACCGAGGCGGGGAGTGAGGTGGTTGGGCACTGCTCGTGAACACGGTGTGGGCTACTTCGAATTTGTCCGCGGCCTAAATCGATGGAGCACGTAAACCGCAGCCGCTACTCCCAACATGCCCGCTAAGATAAACCCGCCGCCCTCTACCAAAGCTCGATCGATAACGCCGACATCTTGCTGCCCAGGTAAATGTTCAAATCCAACGATTATGGCAATAAAAATCGCGAGCCATAACGCAGCGCCGAACAAAGACGAAGCTAGGAGCGCTAGAGCGCGCTTGCCGATTGCTTTCATTTTGGTCGCTCTTCCCCCCTTCCGCTGTTTTCAAAATGAAAGTGGTCCAGTACACTTGAACCGGTTGTAGGCTACTTTCATTTTGAACAGCGGAGGGCGGAAAGAGCGGTAGCATGAGCGCGGGGAAGTGGCGTCACAGCATGTGCCTAAAGTGCTTCCGCAAGCGGTGGCCTCGCAGGAAGCACTGGGGATGGCAGGTTCCCGAGAAGCTACGGATCTGGGAAATTTGCTG
>DATGYF010000422.1:0-8275 GCA_035298145.1 Terriglobales bacterium
ATCATCTTCTTCGGATACCTCATTCATCTGAATGGGGAAGGCCCGGTGCTGGGCCGGTCGGAGGAGCGCGATCCCCTCTCCGGAATACCCAACTCCATTTCGCTGAACCCGCTGCGCGATCGAAGTTCAGAGCGCGAGGCGGCCCAGTTCATTCGCAGCATGCGAGACGGGAACTGCAAGGAAGAACTGGCGGACTGGTTTAAGGACTATCGCAAGAAATACGCCGCCTTCATCTGCGACTCCGAGGCGCAGCATCCGCTGATCTCATGGGAGGTGGCGGACTGGGAAGACGTTCCCCCCTTGCGCATCCTTCATTATCGAGGCAAGCGCCGCACTACCCCCGGCCAGAAAGGGACCTACAAAGAATTGTTTTCGGTCACACTGGAGAACAAGGGCGGCAGCTGGGTCGTAACCAAATACGACTCCATGTACTAGGACGGTCTTTGGTCATCGGTTTCCTTTGCGAACTTTGCGGCCCTTCTTTGCGTCCTTTGCGGTAAAGGGTTGATGTCGGCATCCATCGTCCCAAAATCTTGAACCGCAAAGGACGCAAAGAAGGCCGCAAAGTTCGCAAAGGAAGAGTTTGCGAAACATGCAAAGGAGTTCACAAGAGGCCGCTTCAAGTTTCTCAGGAAACCCTGATCTGCGACTCGAGTTCTAGACTGCGTTTCCGCAGAATGAGGAAAAGTACAATCTGTGCGACCAGCGCCGCTGTGCTGTCCAGCAAAACGTCGTGGAGATTTCCGGTGCGGCTGGGTAAGTAGCTCTGGTGCCACTCGTCGAGGCACGCGACCAGGGCCGCCATAAAAAACGAAATTCTCGCCCACTGGATTGCCCAGGTCTTGCCGGGAAACGGAAAGGTGTCCCGCCAGGCGCGGAACAGGAGCCAGCTCAGAGTGAAGTAGCCGACGAAGTGGCCGCTTTTACGGACCACGGCATGCCAGGTTGGGAAATGCGCGGGATTCACGCCAAATAGAAAGTGCAGGAGCGGGTAAAGAATCCGGCTCGTGTTATCGGCCGAGGCTAGGTTGCTGGACTCGGTCACGATGATAGCGAGCCACAGGATTGCCGCGATCCAGGTCTTCAGCAGGTGCTTTTGCGCAGGATTCAATCGCGGCTTTCCTGGCCCCTATTCCACTGCATAATTCGGCGCCTCGCGCGTGATCATGACATCGTGCACGTGACTCTCGCGCAGGCCGGCCCCGCTGATGCGCACAAATCGTGTTTTCTGCAGCAGTTCCGGAATGGTGGCGCAACCGCAATAACCCATGCCGGATTTCAATCCGCCTACCATCTGGTGCACGATCATGGCGACCGAACCGCGGTAGGGAACGCGCCCTTCAATTCCCTCGGGAACCAGTTTTCCCAGGCGATTGGCGTCGTCCGGTCCTCCCGACATGGCCGTCGAAGCGTCTCCCTCAGTGTTCTGGAAATAACGCTCGCTCGAACCCGAGGCCATCGCCCCCAGCGAGCCCATGCCGCGATAGGATTTGAACGAGCGGCCCTGATAGAGGATCAGTTCACCGGGACTCTCGTCGGTTCCGGCAAATAGGGATCCGATCATCACCCCGGAGGCGCCCGCGGCCAGGGCCTTTGTAATATCGCCAGAGTATTTGATCCCGCCATCGGCCACCACCGGAACTCCGGCGTCCTTGGTGGCGCGGTAAGCTTCCGCGATGGCGGTAATCTGCGGCATGCCTGCTCCGGTCACGACCCGTGTGGTGCAGATCGAGCCCGGGCCAATACCGACTTTAATGGCATCGGCGCCGGCGCGAGCCAGTTCGCAGGCCCCGTCGAAAGTGCCGACATTGCCGGCAATCAGGTCCACCTCGGGCAGCTTGGACTTCACCATTTTGATGGCGTCGAGCACGCGGGTGGAGTGTCCGTGGGCGCTGTCAATGGCCAGCAGATCGACTTTGCACTTCACCATTTCCTGGGCGCGTTCGAGGAAGTCACCGGTGGCGCCGATGGCCGCTCCCACGCGCAGCCGGCCCTGTGAATCCTTGGCTGCGTTGGGATATTTCAGTTTTTTCTGAATGTCTTTGACCGTGATCAGGCCTTTGAGGTTGTAGTTGTCATCGACCACCAGCAGTTTTTCCACGCGGTGCTCGTGCAGGATATTTTCCGCGTCTTCGAGCGTGGTGCCGACCGGGACTGTGATCAGGTTCTCCTTGGTCATTACCTTGCTGATGGGAATGTCGAAGCGGGTCTCGAAGCGCAGGTCGCGATTGGTGAGGATGCCCACCAGTTTTCCGTTCTTGGTGATGGGCACACCGGAGATCTTGTACTTGCGCATCATTTCAAGCGCGTCGGAAACCTTGGCGTCCGGCGACATGGTGACAGGGTCCACGATCATGCCGCTTTCCGAGCGCTTCACCTTGTCCACCTCGTTGGCCTGCTGCTCCGGCGTCAGGTTGCGATGGATGATCCCGATGCCGCCCTGCTGCGCCAACGCGATCGCCATGTGCGACTCCGTGACCGTGTCCATGGCGGCGCTGATGATGGGAATGTTGAGCCGGATATTACGCGTCAGCTGGGTCTGAGTGTTGGCCATCGCGGGTACGACGTCGGAACGCGCCGGCAGCAGCAACACGTCGTCGAAGGTGAGTGCTTCAGGGACAGGAAAATGAATCATGGGGGTTTCTCGAAGCCTCAGGGGTCAGGAACCATTCTAGAGAGCTGTTTGGTTCGTGGCAAATCACCGTGACTTGCAACCCGAAACCAAACATACTAGCGTAGTTCGGATTCCAGGTGGTGAGGAGAGGCGGACATGAGAAAGACCGGTTTGCTATGGCGCTGGACGGGCCTCGCTGCTATTGCCGCGATCATGATTACGGCGGGCGGTTGGTTTCAGGCCACACTTTCCGGCTCTGAGGTTCCGGTCCCCACGATTCGTGTCAGCACCCATCTGGTGGTGGTCGATGTGGTCGTGATCGACAAGCAGGGCAAGCTGGTCAGAGGGCTGAAGCAGGACGATTTCGCGGTGCAGGAAAAGGGAAAGAGCCAGAAGATAGCTTTTTTCAGCTCGCCCAGCACGGAGCAAAAGCAGCCGGCGCCCGATCTTCCGCCGGGGATATATTCCAATAAGCCCGAATATCGCTCGCCCGGCGGGCCGCTGGTAGTTCTGCTGCTGGACGCGGCCAACACGCCGTTCAAGGACCAGGCTTATGCGCGCCAGCAGATGCTCAAGTTCGTGGAAGAGCAGTACAAGCCCGGACAACGAATGGCGATATTTACTCTCACCAATGGGCTGTCGATTTTGCAGGACTTCACCACTGATCCGAGCGTGTTGCTGGCCGCGCTGCAGAAGTATCAACCGGTTTCCCAGGAGATGGCGAATGCTGCGGCGCCGCGGGTGCCCAGCACGAGTTCAGATGGCGGAAAGGGCGCGCAGCTGGCTGCGGCAGGAATGGTCGAACGCATGCGCGAGTTCCAAAACATCCAGCTGGCGTACGTGCAAGACCGGCGAGTGGAGACCACCACTGCCGCCATGCGCGGCCTGGCCAGAATTCTTGGCGGAATGCCCGGCCGAAAGAGCGTGGTTTGGGTGACGGCAGCATTTCCCTTTAGCCTTATTCCGGAAGACCGCAGCATCAGCGAGGCGGAGATGGCGGAATCTCTTCCGACCATCAGGCAACTTGGACTCGGTACCCGGGCGGCGGGTTCGATGGCTGGGATTGAGCGCACGGCCCACGCCCAGGAGATTCGAGAGGCCTCGGCCCAATTGTCCAGTGCGCAAATAGCCATCTATCCTATCGATGCGCGCGGCCTCATGAGCGGCATGGAAGCCACCAGCGACGATCTTCCGAGCCGGCAGTTCAACAGCATTTCGGAGAATGCTTCGGTGCGGATGTCGGACGCAGTGTCGGACCGGGAAACCATGCGTGAAATCGCGCGTGAGACCGGCGGACTCGCTTATGTCAATCAGAATGAAATCAAAGAAGGTGTAATGGTGGCCATGGCCGACGCCGGCGCTTCCTATACTCTTGGCTACTATCCGGAAGACAAGAAATGGGACGGCAAGTATCGCGCCATCAAGGTGAAACTGAACCGCGACGGCCTGGACACCCGCTACCGGCGCGGGTATTTTGCGATCGATCCCGCCTCTATGAAGGACCGCAATCCGGAAAAGGGTGCGGTTGAGGCCCTACAGGACAGCGCGCCCGACACGCTGGTGACCTTCAGTGCCCAGGTAAAGCCCGCGGAAGGCGGAAAGGTGGCGGTGGATTTTCTGGTGGACGCGCATACGCTGTCCACGGAGGATGTCTCGGGCGGCGAAAAGAAATTCAATGTGGTTCTCTATGCGGCTATTTTCGCTGCGGACGGCAAGATGCTGGGCAACCAGAGTATGAAGGTGGACCAGGCCTTCGATGCCGGAACCTACCAGCAGATTCTCGCCAAAGGCATGCTTCTGCACATGGATTTGAAGCCGCCATCGGGTGCGAGTCAGTTGCGAATGGCGGTCGAGGACAATCGCACGGGTCACACCGGGAGCCTGACGGCGCCGCTGTAATTTTTTACGCGAATCGGCCGGCATTACTCGTGCCGGCAGGTTTGTCTTTTGGTTCCCTGCGGCGTATATTGATAGCTGGAACTGTTGTGTAGTGTTACCAGCACGTGGCGAAACACACCAGTGGGCGCAAGCCCACTTTTTAGTTTGGGCCCATTTTAGATCCGGGAAATTGGCCGTAAGCTATTGGTTTCATGGCATTTGAGATTGACAAGGTTCGGGAAATTGCGGATCGGGTGGCTGCCTCCAGCGGGCTTGAGGTAGTGGAAGTCGAGCTGCGCGGCGGGGGCAAGGCGCGCATGCTGCGCATCGTGATTGACAAGCTCGCCGGGGTGACGCACGAAGACTGTGCCAACGTGAGCCGGGAAGTGGGCACGATACTGGATGTCGAAGACGTGATCTCCGGGTCGTACACGCTGGAAGTTTCTTCGCCTGGACTGGACCGAAAATTAATTCGTCCGGCCGATTACGAGCGCTTCACCGGAAGCCGGATCAAGTTGACCACGCAGGAACCGGTCAACGGCAATCGCCACTTTGAGGGTAGGCTGGAGAGTTTCGAGCACGGGCGTTTGACGCTGGACCTGAACGCCGCCAGAAAAAAGCGCCGTCCGGAAGAAGGCGTTGTGCCCAAGCTGGAAATCGACTTGAAGAACGTCGAGAAGGCGAACTTGGTGCCGGAAATCTAGAAGCGGGCGTCGGACCTCTGGCGTCGGCCAGTACCATCGGCTTCCGCATTGTGAGGTTTGTTCGAGGTCTAAGGTCCGAAGTCCGAGGTCGGGTTTTCTTATGGCAAGTGAGCTCTATAACACGATTGACGCGTTGAGCCGGGAAAAAGGCATTGATCCGCAGATTGTGGTGAGTGCGGTGGAAGATGCCATTGTTGTCGCCACGCGCAAGTATTACAAGACGCAGGAAAATCTGCGCGCCGAACTGGACAAGGAAACGGGCAAGATCCGCGCGTTTGCGGTCAAGACGATCGTCGAGACCCCCGAACAGGTCGAAGATCCGATGCTGCAGGTCACGCTCGACGATGCCCGCAAGATCAATCCTAACGTCGAACTGGGCGGCGAGCTTCAGATCAACAAGCAGACCGAGGGCATTCTGGGACGGATTGCGGCGCAGCTGGCCAAGCAGGTGATCTTCCAGAAGGTACGCGAGGCTGAGCGCGACACTGTGTACAACGAGTACATCGGCCGCGTGGGCGAGATTGTGAACGCCACCGTGAAACGAATCGAAGGCCCGGATGTGATCTTCGACATCGGCAAAGCGGAAGCGCGCATGCCGCGCAAAGAGCAGTCGCGCCTGGAGTCGTTTGCCATGGGCGAGCGCGTTCGAGTGGTCATCGCCCGGGTGGAGCGCGCTTCGAAAGGGCCGGCGGTCGTGGTTTCGCGGGCTGCGCCCGAACTGGTGCAGCACCTGTTCCAGACCGAGGTGCCGGAAATTTATGATGGCACAGTGGTGATCCGGGCCATTGCGCGCGAGGCCGGGGAACGCACCAAGATCGCGGTCATGTCCAAAGACAAGGACGTGGACGCGGTGGGCGCCTGCGTGGGCATGAAGGGCATGCGGGTGCAGTCCATCATCCGCGAACTGCGCGGCGAGAAGATTGACATCATCGAGTATCACGAAGACGCGGTGACTTTCGCGGAAAAGGCGTTGCAGCCCGCCAAAGTGAGCCGTGTGACCGTGGTCGATTCGGCGGACAAGCATCTCGAAGTCGTGGTGGATGACAGCCAGCTTTCGCTCGCCATCGGCAAGAAGGGGCAAAACGTCCGGCTGGCAGCCAAGTTGCTGGGCTGGAAGATTGACATCAAGAGCGAGGAAGAGAAGCGGCAGGAAGTGGAGCTGCAGATGTCCGCGCTGGTAGGTAATGCTTCCACTCCGCTGGAGAACGTGCCCGGGCTGGGTGAAGGGCTGGTGGAGAAGTTGGGCGCCGCCGGTGTGACCACGGTGGAGGCGCTGGCGGACATGACCCCTGAGCAACTCGAAGCCATCGAGGGGATCGGTCCCAAGACGGTGGAAAAAATCAGCCTGGCGGTCAATAATTATTTCTCCAGTCTGGAAGCAGCGGAAGCGGGCGCGCCGGCGGCGGAAGGTGAAGCGGGCGCGGAGCCGGCAGCGGAAGCATCGGCGGCGGATCCGGATGCCATCACCGCCGAAGTCGAAGCGGCACCTGAAGCGGCGGTCGAAAGCGCTGAATCAGCGGATGCCACCGTTGAAGAAAATAGTGGGCAGGATGTAGTTGCTGAATCCGCGGAGGAGCCTGCTCCTTCCGGGGAGAAGCAGTAAGTGCAATTCTCGCGCGCTGACGCAAGCGTTTGCGCGAACCTGAAAACTGAAGCCGTGAGGTTGATATGAAGACTTAGCGGAACAGTCCGGAGGACGAAAGGGCGGATGAGCAAGATTCGAATCAACGATCTGGCAAGGGAGCTGGAAGTCAAAAGTAAATCTATTCTCGATGTACTTCCGGAAATTGGAGTCACCGAGAAGAAGAGCCATTCCAGTTCTCTCGAAGACCATGAAGCGGACAAGGTCCGTGCCCGCCTCCGCGCCAGCAGCGCTGCGCAGACTTCCAGCCGGTCCTCCCGGCCGACTCGCGCCGACGCCGATGAAATCAAGACCAAGATCGACCTCTCCCATATCTCCAAGCCCGGCGACGCTTTAAAAGCCATCATCAGCAAGCAACAACCGGCCGCGGCCGTGGAGGCTCCACCGGCCGTGGCAACACCGCCCGCAAGACCTGCGGTCTCGGCCGCTCCGCCAGCGGCGGCCACGCCTGCCCCTAAGACACCCGTTCCTCCGGCAGTGGCGCCGCCCAAGTTTGTTGTGCCGACTTCGACACCGCGGCCAAGCTTTACTGCACCAGCGCCGGCTCCGCCTCAATCGGCTGCGCCCCCGGCTCCAGTGGCGCCTCGACCGGCAGTACCACCGGCGGCCCCACCACTTTCGGCGAGCAGCCCGGCTGCGCCTCCGCTGCGGCCCGCAGCGCCGCCAGCACAACCAGCGGCCATGGCTTCCAGGCCAGCCGCCCCGAGCGCGCCGGTGCAGCCGACAGCACCGCCGCCGCGAATGATCGTTCCGCAAACCGGGCCGCGTCCCGTGTATAAGGCGCCCTTAAGGCCAGCCGCGCCTGCAGGTTCCGCTGGAACGGCCACCGGAGCTCCGATGCGTCCGGCGCCGGGACGTCCGGTGCCAGGACAGCCGATTTTCCAGCGCCCGCGACCGGGCGCGCCTACCAATCGTCCGCCGCTGCGCCCAGGCGAGCGCCGGCCCATGCATCCCACAAGGCAGTCTCCCACGGGATCAAGACCGCTGGGAGTCGGGCCGGGAGCAGTGCCGTCCGGCGGGCCGACGCCCAGGCCGGGCAGCAGGCCGGGCGCACCATCACGCCGGCCCGGACAGCGCTATGTGCCGCGCGGAGTGAAGGAAGGCCCGATGAAGGGCTACACGCCGCCGCCGCGGCTGTCGCTCTCGAACGAGCCGCAACCGATCACGCGCAGTATCACCATCACCGAAGGCATCAGCGTAAAAGATCTGGCGGAAAAGCTGGGTCTTCGCGCCAAGGACCTGATCGCGCGCCTGCTGCTGCGCGGCGTGTTCGCCACCATCAATCAGACGCTTGATACCGAACTGGCCAGCGAGATGGCGCGCTTCTTCGGAGCGGACACCAATGTGATCACCTTCGAAGAGCAGGCCGCAAAGGAAGTTTCCGAAGCCGCCGCAGGCGAAGAAGGCGTGCCCACGGAAGGTGTCACGCGTCCGCCG
>DATGYF010000423.1:0-3914 GCA_035298145.1 Terriglobales bacterium
GCGCGGAATCAGGCTGATGATGGTCGTCTTGCCGGCGCCGGTCGGTCCCACCAGCGCAACCAATTGTCCGGGCTCGATCGTGAAGCTCACATCTTCAAGAATGGGGTTTTCCGGAACGTAACAGAAATCGACGTGGTCAAACTCTATCTTCCCCTTGAATCGGGGGGCGCGGGTGGCGCCCGGCAGGTCTTTGACCTCCTTATCGGTTTCCAGGACTTCCTGGATGCGCTCGTATCCGACCAGCGCTTTCGAATAAGCGTCGGTCATTTTGGAGAGTTCCTGCATCGGCTTGTACATCTTGCCGAGATAAAGGATGAAGACGACCAGCGAACCGGGCGACAGCGATCCACTCAGCACCAGGCGGGCACCGAACCACAGAACCAGGCATGTGCCCAGAGCGACGATGATGTCCACCAGAGGAGAAAGCTTGGCCTTCAGGCCGCGCGCGCGCAGCCCGATTTCCACGCTCTCAAGACTCTCTTCTTCCAGGCGCCGGCGCTCATAGTCCTCCCGTGCGAAGGCCTTGACCACACGGATCGAAGACAGCACTTCTTCGATGACTGAAACGATTTCGCCCTCTTTCTTGCGAACTTCTCTGGAAGCCTTTTTGATACGGCGCGTGTAGCTGTAAACCACCAGGAAGAGGACCGGGGCCACGGAGAGGGCAATCAGCGTGAAGCGCCAGTTAAGATAGAACATTACGCCGATCATGCCCACCAGCGTAATCAGGTTGATCAAGGCACCCAACAGCCCGGTATTGATGAAGCTTTGGATGGCGTCAATGTCGCTGGTTACCCGGCTGATGAGGTCGCCGCTGCGCTTCTGATCGTGGTAAGCCAGGGAGAGTTGCTGGATGCGGGAGTAGAGGGTCCGGCGCAAATCGTGGGTCACCCACTGTCCGACGCTGGTCGTGAAATATTTTTCCGTGTAGGAACTGACCGCATCGAGCACCGCAATCCCCAGCACCGCAGCGCATGCGAACTTCAAGATGGCAAACTGGTCTCCGCCCACGGTCGCTTGAATGAACCGGTTGAGCCAACCGTGCGTCGGCCGCGACCGCAGTACGCTGTCGAGGACAATCTTCAATGGCCAGGGTTCCAGCAGATTTGCCACGCCCTCCCCGACCACCGCGATGAAGCCGATCGTCAGAGCCGTTACGTGTGGCTTTAAGAGTTCACGGATGGTTAGCTTCTTGATGGTGGCGCGCCGATTCTCCATGTGGTTGTGAAGACGGGAGCACCTGATTCCTCGCCCCTGGGTTGGTTCAGATGCGCCCCGGAACGCCAGGGATTGATTGTCCTTTCGGCTTTTTTTGCCTGCTGACGGTGGGAGCAGGTCGGTTGGAGTTCACGCCAGGGAACCGACTGCGTGCATTCTTAGATTTCTAGAGAAAGGTCCGGCGAAGCCGGCCTGGCGGGGGCTTCTATGAATCACCCGGAGAAAGAGTTGCAACCGAACTGGAACTATCGTGGCACCGCTCAACCCCGGGGGAAACCGTGGCCTTAGCCGACGGAAGGCACTCGCGGACATACACGGCGGCTTGGGATCCAAGGCCCAGACTCATCCGGGTTAAGATCCTGTTCGCGGCACCATAATTCTTACCGGGTGTTGAAAACAGCAAACCCAGCCGAAGCCGGATCAACTGCCCGACGAGCGTCGGCACGACTGAAGTCGTGCCCTTCCCGATCGCGCCCTTCCTGGGTCTGCCTCAGTGCAGTTGCCCGTCGCGCCTGTACCAACTGGGCTTGCGAAATGTACTCTCGCCCCATCTCTCAGGGCTGGACTGAGTTCAATCCCAGATAGACGGCCCAGCCTGCGATCACCAGGATCATCGCCCCGGAAACCGCGCCCAGCATTTTCACCACAGGAGTGATCTTATTTACCTTGGCCATGAGTTCCATCTGGTCTTTTGCCATTGCTGAGGCGGAGTCATCGAGAAAGAGTTGATCGTCCTCTTGCATGGTGAGCGTGCTGCGGTAAATGAGAAGGATGACCAGAACGACGGTGAGAGCGCCCCACACGATCAGCAGCCATAGCAATCCCGGAGTCATAGACCACCTCGGTACTAATGTCGAGCCGCTCCCGAAGGCTGGTGCAGATATTAAATTGTGGTTGTGGCCCCCACAACCCAGCTTTCGGACAAGGGCCCCAAGCCGGAATTATAGACCTGTTGGCAATCCCCGGCGGGTGTTTTTCGGTCTGCACCCCGGGGCCAGGCCCGGTCATCTAATCAACTGGTAAGCAGTTAGCCGGAACCAGCCTGGAAACGTCCTTCCCAGGCGACTTTGCCGGCTAGTTGGCTCTGGCTTTGTTATAATGGAAACCAGTCCTTTCAAGGAGATACCCATGGCTACGACGACGACCCCTGAAGTGAAGCCCGCAGAGACAAAGAAGGCGCCCATCAGCCTGACCGCCAGCGCCATTGCCAAGGTGAAGGAAACCATGGCGCAACAGAACCCTGTCCCGGCCGGCCTGCGCGTGGGGGTGGTGGGAGGCGGTTGCTCCGGTTTCTCCTATTCCATGCAGTTCGAAAACGGCGCCGGCATGATGGACAAGGTTTTCGACATGGACGGCCTCAAGGTTTATGTGGACGCCACCTCCGTGATGTACCTGAACGGCTGCGTCGTGGATTATGTCGAGACCCTCGAAGGCGCGGGATTCAAGTTCGAAAACCCGAACGTGAAGAGCACCTGCGGCTGCGGATCATCGTTCAGCGTGTAACATTCTTGGAATATCGCGAAGAGCCCCGTCGCCCGGCGACGGGGCTTTTGTATTGTAGCGCCGGCATCTTGCCGGCTGTCGCGAGGGCGTCCCGCCCTCGCCGCGGAGGGCGAGACGCCCTCCGGACAGCCGGCGGGACGCCGGCGCTACAAAGTTCCCATCAAGTGGCAAGAGTGAGTTTTCACTACCAGCCACACTTCTCTTCCCGGCTGGAGTTGAAGCGAATCTCGCGCCGCCAGCGTGAGGTGGACTTCCATTTCCACCCCGCAATTCACCTTCGCCACCACAATCACGTCGCGCTGCGCCAGCGAGACTACGCGGCCAGGAATAATGTTGCGGGCGCTCAAGCCGCTGGGCTGAATCGAAGCCAGCAGGATATCTCCCGCCCCGATTCCGATCCGTAACGCCGAACCCACATCCGCCCGCACCAGCGGCGTTTCCAGTTCGACCTTGCCTCCCGAGAGCTCGCAGACCATGGTGCCGCGGTCTTCGTGCGCGGCGATGACCGTGGCATCGAAAATATTCTCGAAGCCGGCAAGCTGCGCTACGGTTTCGAGGCGCGGCGCCCGCATCACCTGGTGCGGCGTGCCGCGCGCGATGGCGCGGCCATTTTCCAGCACGATCACCTGCTCGCCCAGCGCAAAGACCTCTTCGCGGCTATGCGTGACGTACACGATAGGAATACGATGCTCCTGGTTCCAGGCGCGTAGATCATCCACAATCTTCGACTTGGTGGCCGCATCCAGCGCCGCCAGCGGTTCATCCAGCAGAAGGATTGCGGGATCGGTCACCAGGGCGCGGGCCAGTGCAACTCGCTGCCGCTCCCCGCCGGAAATCTGGTCCGGCCGGCGACCGCGCAGTTGTGCGATGCGGAACGATTCCAGAATGGCGGCGCTGCGCTGCCTGCGTTGCTCGCCACTGAAGCCCGATAGCCCGTACTCGACGTTGCCCTGGACCGTCAGATGCGGAAATAACGCCAGGTCCTGGAACACATAACCAATCCGGCGGAACCGGGGAGCAGCATTAATTCCCAGCGCACTGTCGAACAGGACCTTCTCTTGCGTCGCGATTCGGCCTGTGTCCGGCCGGACCAGCCCGGCGATGCCATCGAGCAGAGTAGTCTTCCCTGCTCCGGAAGGACCAAACAGGATCGTGATTCCCGGCGGAAGCGCGAGGGCAAGATCAAGCTCGAA
>DATGYF010000424.1:0-5295 GCA_035298145.1 Terriglobales bacterium
CTATGGCCTGGTCGAATCCGTAAGCGGCCAGGAACAAATCACCCGTATTTTTCTGAAGCCGCCGCAAAACGCGGGTGGAGACCTGGAAGACGTTCCCACGCGCCGCATGGAGCATCTTGCGCTGGCGGAAGCCGAACTGCTCGCGCCGGTCTGTCCCTCGAAGATCGTTTGCGTGGGCCGCAACTATCGCGAGCACGCCGCCGAACTGGGCAACGAAGTTCCCACCGAGCCCCTGATCTTCCTCAAGCCGCCCTCTTCACTGCTGGCCCCCGGGGCTCAGGTCCGCCGGCCCCGGATCGCCGAGCGCGTGGACCACGAAGGCGAACTCGGCGTAGTGATCGCAAAAAAGTGCTACCAGTTGGCCGACGATGAAGATGTTCGTCCCTACGTTCTGGGCTACACCTGTGTGAATGACGTGACCGCGCGCGACCTGCAAAAGAAAGACGGCCAGTGGACCCGCGCCAAGGGCTTCGACACCTTTTGTCCGGTCGGCCCGCTGGTTACAAACGAAATCGATCCCTGGGCAGGGATTGCCGTGGAAACCAGGGTCAACGGCGTGGTCCGTCAGCAGGGCAACACGCGCGATTTCATCTTCCCCGTCGATGTCGTCATCCGCTACATCTCCCAGGTTATGACTCTGCTGCCCGGAGACCTGATTCCTACCGGGACGCCGCAGGGCGTCGGCCCAGCGCTCGCGGGAGAAACCATGGAAGTCATGGTGGAAGGAATAGGAACGCTCAGCAATCCGGTGGTCTGAATGTGGGCGCGAGCGTCCACGCTCACGCGCTTTTGGAATCACTACAGACCACGGGCAGCCCGGAGTAGCGCCGCCGTCCCGGCGGCTGTCGTGGGGGCGTCCCGCCCGCACCGCTGAGGGCGAGACGCCCTCAGGACAGCCGGCAAGATGCCGGCGCTACAAAACCGCACGAGCGGGACGCTCGCGCCTACATCGAGACTTCCCCGTTTCCTGATCAGGCCTTATTCTGTTGCAGGAACCGCCAATAAACCATGATTCCATTCCGTCTTTATCTTTTCATTCTGGTGGGCATCGCCGTTCTTGGCCTCGCCTACTTATTGTTCCGCCGCAAGCCCAAGACCGCCGATGATCTGGAACGGGAGCGGCGCGCCTGGCTCGACCGCATCGGCCGCATCACCGACGGCACCGTCATTGATGTTCAGGAGATGCCCGGCACCCGCGAACGTCCTTCCACCTTCCTCATCTACCAGTACGACGTCGCCGGAGTGTCCTATGAGGCCTCGCAGGATGTAACCTATCTGCGCCAGTTCATCAATCTCCACTCCTGCCGGCTCGGCCTCCCCACCTCTGTCCGCTTCGACCCGCACAATCCCGGAAACTCCCTCGTCGTCTCCGAACGCTGGATCGGTTTGCGACAGTAGCCGCTCCTCGATTTGCGGTTGCTCCTCGAGGGCTGGATTGAGTAGCATTCTGTTTGCAAGTCGAGTATGAGCCGATCGGATCCGACGGGCGCGTTGTTTCTGGGGACGGGAGCGGGCGTCTGGATTTTCTTCAAAGGCTTCCGCGTATTTCGCGAATTCAAAATTGTCGCCGATACGCCCTGCATGCCCATCCGCAGCATTCCCATGGGACTGGTGCAGATTCGGGGGCAGGCCCTGGCCGATCAACTGATCCCCAGTCCCATCACTCACACCCCCTGCTGTTTCTACCAGGTCAAAATTGAGCGCTACGAAACCGGCGAGCATGGCGGCTGGAAGCACTACCGCACCGACATGGATGGCGCCAGGTTCTACCTCCAGGACCAGACTGGAAAGGTGCTGGTTGATTCCTACTCCGCGGAATACGACTTGCCGGAAAGCCCGCCCCGGTTCGTGGATGGCGCCCACATCGCGCCCCTGATGGGAACCGGCGCCAGCGATGAGGAGTTACTGCAGTATGTCCACCGGGCGGGCGCCAACCTGCTCGCCGCCAAAATGGAGCACTGGCTCGACAAGAAGGGCCCGCTAGACGATCCCAGGCGTGAACAGGGACGTCAAACCCTGCTCGAGATGGTCCGGCTGATACCGCAGGCCACGACGGGAAGAGGAAAGATTCCGGTTGACCTGATCGACAAGATCGCCGCCACCCACCCGCTCGAGGATCCCGGAAAAGAGCAGATGCGGCAAATGTTTCTGCAGCATATCCGGGAAACCGGCGGCTTGCCCATTCCCCAGTCCTCGGAACAGGCCAGCGGGCGCTACCGTTTGCGCGAGTCTCTCATTCTGCCGGGGCAGCAGTATCACGTGACCGGGACCTGCGTGGAAAATCCGGAGGCGCATGACGCTCACGACCGCAACATGATCGTTCGCGGACAGAACGAAAAAACCTTCCTCATTTCCTGGAAGGCGGAGCAAGAGGTGCAGCACGATCTGCGCAAGCGGGCAGTGAGCATGGTATTCGGCGGGGCGGCGCTGACGCTGTTTTGTCTGGCTTTGTTGCTGTGGCATTTGGGGATGTACTAGGCCGGAGTTCAGGAACCCGAACCCGCCGGCCGCGGATTGCTTAGAGGGGTCCTTCGACTGTGTGGCTGCTTCGCAAGCGAAGCCGCCACTTCGCTCGGGATGACAGGGGAGTGAAGATGGGTATCAGTATTGTTGCGGCGGCGGCGGTGTTTTTCGTGGTGGCGGGAGCGCTGCTCTACCTGATCATCATGTACAACGAACTGGTCCGGCTGCGGAACGATAATGACCGCGCCTGGGCGAATATTGACGTCCTGCTTAAACAGCGCCGCGATGAGATCCCGAACCTGGTGGAGACTGTGAAAGGCTACATGCAGCACGAACGCCAGACCCTGGAGTCGGTCACGCAGGCGCGGGCAGCATCCATGAACGCAGCCAGCATCGGCCAGAAAGCCCAGGCCGACCTGATGATGACCGGGGCGCTGCGGGGGCTGTTCGCAGTGGCGGAAAATTATCCTGAACTGAAAGCGAACGAGAATTTCCTGAAGTTGCAGAACCGCATTTCTGAACTGGAGGAACGCATCGCCGATCGTCGTGAGTTTTTCAACGACGATGTGAACACCTACAACACCCGCATCAAGCAGCTGCCCGAAGTTTTCCTGGCCAACCTTCTGGCGCTCAAGCCCCGGGAGTTTTTCAAGGTGTCAGACGAAGACCGGAAACTGGTGGAAGTGCGCTTGTCCTGATGCGGCGCTTCACGGGGTCGCCCTCACTTCCGCAAGTTTGCCGCAGCAATTCAGTTACAGCTCCGAGTCCACTTACTCGCCGTCTGGATTGCTGCGCTCAGCGTGGGGCGGGAGGCAGATTTCCCGAACCGAATCTGCGTGAAACCGTTAACAACGCGACCGCCGCCAAAGTCAGCGGCGGCAAGGCAAGTAATGTGTATAAGGGAACTTCGGCTGCGCTGCGCGCCAACCGGGGCGATATAGCAAGAGAACACACGGCCAGTCCCAGGGCGGCAATCCATTGCCACACTTGCGAAGCAAGGGCTGCCTTTGCTAATGATCGCGTGATCGTGCCGCCGTTCAAGATATCTTGCCAGCGACCTAACAGGACTATTAAGGCAGGAATCAGCAAGAGCTGGTTATAGGCCGCCAGTTTGGGTAAGACGGCTAGAGTTACGGCGGCCACCCATGCTATGCCCAGATTGAAAGCCTTCGAGCCTACTTCGCTGCCTTTCCAGCGCCAAAGTAGAATGATCAAAAGGCAAATCAAACCAAAGGTCGCCAGCCTTCCGGCAAACCGTGGCAGAAGCACTTCCGTGATCGGCAAATCGGCGTCGGAAATCTGATAGTCGCGAATGGCACCGAGAAACCTGCTCACCCAGTGAGGGAGCGCGATCGTCGCAGCGACCATTAGCGCGGCCAAGGTCACACCGAAGCTGGCAATCAATGCGTAGCGTTTTCGCCAACGCGCGGCTGCCCAGAGCAGAGACCAGAAGATCATTAAGCCCCCTATTTCGGGCTTGACAGTTGACAGGGCCAGCAAGAAGCCGGCAAGAGCATGCCAGCTGCGGGCGAGTGACGCCATGGCGGCCGCGAGAATAAAGATCACGAGCGCCGCCAGGTTCTGCTGATAAAACTCCATCACCGAGGGATAGGCGCCTGCAGCCAACACCATGCAGGCCAGCACAAGGGGAAGTCGCGGGTAGCAACCCAGGGCCCTCATCCATAGCGGTACACTGCACGCGGCCGCCAAAATCAGGAGCCAACGAAAAATCGCTTGTGCGGTGACGAAACTGAGGCCGGCGAAGGGAGCGACAAGAAAAGCAGCATACAGCGGATAGTTGAATCCTTCCTGGGCTGCCGGATCGGAAGCATTTTGCGGCTCCAGGGGGCGGCCGTAGAAACCGGCCTGTATTTCACGCGTAATATCGCGACCGTAGGGGTCGCGATGATGAAACAGAAGCTCACGCGTGCCATACCAGCGGGCGTACAAATCAGAATTGTTGCCGATCGGCCTATGCCGCTGCTGTGCGGAAGCCGTGTTGGCCGGCGCGAAAATGACCACTGCCCAATACCACAAGCCGGCACATACCGCCAGGGAAGCGGCCAGTGCCCACCAGGTCTGCAGCGCGCGCGCAATTCGGTCCGGCACGCGAACATTGTACGCGCAAGGAGGTAGCTCCCCGCCAAGTCACCATGCGCTCAGGAAAACTGCAGGACTGCGGAGAAGTAGAACCCAAAGCAAGACAAACTTCAGGCGAGCGGTTCCCCGCGTCGCCGTCAGTTGTTATCGCCGCCGGCGCGCTTCCATGACATCAGCTCGCCGATGGTAGAACCGCCCGTACTGGATACAGGCTGCTTGTAAGCTTCGACTTCAGAGCGGGAGGCTTCCTCGCCCACCGCCTTGATGCTCAAGCCGACCTTTTTCTCTTCCGGATTCATCTTGATGATCTTGAAGTCGTGCTCAACCCCGGGCTCGAGAGTAAGGGGCTGGCCGTTTCCGTCCACGGCTTCGCTGTTATGGCAGAGGCCTTCGATGCCTTCGGCGATTTCGACAAAAGCGCCAAAAGTCGCCACCCGCAGGACTTTGCCGTGCAGAACATCGCCTACGTGATGCTGCTCGAAGAAGGTTTCCCAAACGTCGGGCTGAAGTTGTTTCACTCCCAGCGAAAGCCGCCGCTTGTCCGGTTCGATGGCCAGGACGATGGCCTTCACCCGGTCGCCCTTCTTCAAAACTTCCGAGGGATGCTTCACGCGTTTGGTCCAACTCAGATTGCTGACGTGGACCAGGCCGTCGATACCTTCCTCGATCTCGATGAATGCGCCGAAATCGGTAAGGTTGCGCACCCGGCCTTCGACCGTCGCACCCACTGGG
>DATGYF010000425.1:0-13759 GCA_035298145.1 Terriglobales bacterium
CAAGCAGTTTGCCAAGAAAGCGAAGGCCGCCAACCTGAACCTGGCTGCGGTCAAAGCGGGATACGACTACGCCGCCGCCAACCTGGTCAAGCGCGATCCCTATTTTATCCAGCGCATGGATAAGACCTCCGGCAAGATCATTATCGACGGCAACTCGGCCGCCGCGCTGGGCTGCATGTTCGCCGGCGTGACCGTGGTCGCGTGGTATCCCATTACGCCTTCGTCCTCGCTTCCCGAGAGCACGATCGATTACATGAAGCGCTTCCGCATCCGCGCCGACGGCAAGGCCACGTTTGCCATCGTGCAGGCAGAAGACGAACTGGCCGCGATCGGCATGGTGCTGGGTGCGGGATGGGCGGGTGCTCGCGCCATGACCGCGACGGCCGGGCCTGGGATCTCGCTCATGGCGGAATTCGCCGGACTCGCCTACTACGCCGAAGTTCCAGGAGTGATCTGGGACATCCAGCGCGTCGGTCCGTCCACCGGTTTGCCCACGCGCACCTCGCAAGGCGACATTCTCTCCACCGCGTTTCTTTCCCACGGAGACACCAAGCACATCCTGCTGCTGCCGTGTTCGGCGGAAGAGTGTTTCACTATGGCGGGTGAGGCTTTCGATCTGGCCGAGCAGTTCCAGACCCTCGTCTTCGTCATGTCCGACCTTGATCTGGGAATGAATAACTGGATGGCCGATCCGTTTAAGTATCCCGAGAAGCCTATCAGCCGCGGCAAGGTGCTGAGCAAAGCGGATCTGGATCGCCTCGGCGGCTTTGCCCGCTACGAAGATGTGGACGGAGACGGCGTCGGCTACCGCACGCTGCCTGGGACCGATCATCCAGCTGCCGCTTACTTTGCCCGCGGCAGTGGACATAACGAAAAAGCCCAGTACAGCGAGCGCCCCGACGACTTCGAGCGCAACATGGAGCGGCTCAACCGGAAATTCGAGACCGCGCGATCTTTCGTCCCCCGGCCTGAAGTTGATACCGGGAAGTCGAAGATCGGCATCATCGGGTACGGAACATCGCATTGGGGGCTGCTCGAAGCCCGCGACCAGTTGCGCCAGGAGTACAACGTCGAGACCGATTATCTGCGCCTGCGCGCTTATCCGTTTACCCGCGAAGTGCACGATTTTGTGAAGCAGCACGACCGGGTTTACGTGGTCGAACAGAACCGCGACGCCCAAATGCTTACTCTGCTCAAGATGGATCTGGAAGCAGCGCTCCACACCCGTCTGCGCAGCATTGCTCACATTCACGGCCTGCCGCTCGATGCGCGCTCGGTCACCGATGAACTCATGACCATGGAGGGTAAGTAAATGGCGACCAGCACTCCCGACCGGCCGGCTCCGGCACCGAAGACCAATCGCATTGGCTTGGCTGTGCTGGATTATCGCGGCGGCAAGACCACTTTGTGCGCCGGTTGCGGGCACAATGCAATCTCCGAGCGCATCATTGACGCGATGTACGAAATGGGCGTCCCGCCCGAGCGCGTGATCAAGCCCAGCGGCATTGGCTGTTCGTCCAAGAGCCCGGCCTACTTCATGGGACGTTCGCACAGTTTCAATGCCGTCCACGGCCGCATGCCCTCGGTAGCTACCGGCGCTGTGCTGGCTAATCGCCACCTGATCGCCCTTGGCGTCAGCGGCGACGGAGACACGGCCTCCATCGGCGTAGGCCAGTTCATTCACCTGATGCGGCGCAATCTGCCCATCATTTACATCATCGAAGACAACGGCGTTTACGGCTTAACCAAGGGCCAGTTTTCCGCCACCGCCGACATGGGATCGACTTTGAAAACCGGCGTGATCAACGATCTCCCTCCCATCGACACCTGCGCCATGGCCATCACCCTGGGCGCAACTTTCGTGGGCCGGTCTTTTTCCGGCGACAAGAAGCAGCTCCACGCCATGATGAAAGCCGCCATCGCCCACCAGGGCACGGTCATGCTCGACGTAGTATCGCCGTGCGTGACCTTTAACGATCACGAGGGCTCGACCAAGTCGTACAAATACATGAAGGACCATGAAGAGCCTCTGCAGGAAGTCAGCTTCGTGCCCGTGTTCGAGGACATCGCCATCGACTACGATCCCGGCACCACCATCGACGTGACCATGCACGACGGCTCTCATCTCCGCCTGCGCAAACTGGAAGAAGAGTACGACCCCACCAACCGCATCAAGGCCATCACCCGGCTGAACGAGGCCCACGAAAAAGGCGAAGTCCTGACTGGCGTTTTCTACGTCAACTCCAAGACGCCCACCTTCGTCGATCTGCTGAACATGACGGAAGAGCCCTTGGCAACGTTGCCCGAATCGGCCGTGCGCCCGGGCAGGGAAGTGTTGGAGCAGGTGATGGAGGAACTGCGCTAAGGGTGTGTGATTGACAGACCTTGACTGTGCGAGTTTCCGTTGACCCGATTACCGCCTGTTCCCTTTGTCGCCCGGGCGCTGAGCAAGATCAGCGGGGCACCCTCGGCGTCTAGGCAGCGATTCTGGATCCGCGAATATTCTGATTGATGCGAAAGAAATTCGTCGGATCGTACTTGTTCTTCAACTTCACTAAGCGGTCGTAATTGGCTCCGTAGGCACTGCGCACCCGTTCTTCGCCCTCGCCTTCGCTCAGGTAATTCACATACACTCCGGCGTCCAGCGAAGGCCCCATGGCGTCCCAGAATTCATGGACCCAGCGCAAACAGGTTTCATTGCGGGCTGGCGAGTCCCAGTGACCGAGCAGGATAAAGTTGTAGCGGGCATGACGGTGGGCAAAGGCAGTGGCGTCGGCCGGTACCCTTTGCATGGCGCCGTGCATCAATTCCACCCCGAATCCGGAGCCGGACGATGGTTTACGTGTGCCAAAGTTAACCATGACATCCAGCGCCGGGTCCGGCAATTCCCGCATGAAACTGGACTTCCAGTAATGCTGCTGCTCCGGGACCGCCCACCAGTCCAGCGCCTTCTGGAAAGCGGTGTAAGGCATCCGTTGGAAGTGATCGGCCACGGGTGAGCCAAACGAGCGCAGCGGCTTCAGAACCTTTTCCCCAGCCTCCAGATCGCCGGCATAGCAGCCCGCAATCCCCATAACCGTATTGCCGTCGGGCAAGGTGAGCATGGCGGCCATCAGGCCGAGCTCATCCGGACAGGTGGCGGCATACTCACGGAAGAAACGCAGCACCTGCGGTGCCTGCGCGGTCGGGTAAGCCACCAATCCCGCCAGCACCGGCCCCACCGGATGGAGCTGATACTCGAAGGAAGTGACCACGCCGAAGTTCCCGCCCCCTCCGCGTATGCCCCAGAACAGATCCGCATTCTCCTGCTCGCTGGCGGTCAGCAGGCGGCCATCGGCAGTCACCATATCCACGGAGAGCAGATTGTCACAGGCGAGTCCGTGTTTTCCCATCAGCCAGCCGAGTCCTCCACCCAGTGTGAGCCCCGCAATGCCGGTGATGGAGAATGTTCCCAGCGTGGTAGCCAGCCCGAAAGCCTCGGTTTCGCGATCGAAATCCCCCAACAGGAGGCCGGGATCGGCGCGAGCCGTGCGATGTGCAGGATCGACTCGAACCGTCTTCATTCGCGAAAGGTCGATCACCAGTCCGGCATCACATACCGCAGTCCCTGCGACACTATGACCACCACCTCGGATGGACACCGGGAGGTCGTGATCCCGGGCAAAGCGTACGCAGGAGATGACATCGGCGGCGCCGGCGCAGCGGGCAATCAGCGCTGGCCGACGGTCGATCATGGCATTGAATACCTTGCGCGCGGTGTCGTACTCGGCATCAGCCGGACTGATCAGCTGGCCCCGCAAAGCAGCCCTGAACTCGTGTACTTGAGAATCCGGAAGCATATTCAGCCTCCTTGTGAATGGTGACTGGACGGCTGGGCCCCAAGTGCCGTAAAGAATACTCTAAAAAAAGGGGTCCGTGCTACCGCCTATCCCCTCTGTCCACATCTACACTGCCAACCCCTGGCTCCGAAACCGCGTCTGAGAACTCGCCCACATGACGGCAACAAGATCCAGACCGGCGAGCAGGACGCTGCTGATCGTGATATCACTGATCGTGATCGCCGTCGTGGCCTTGATCGTGACCGGGATCCATCTCTCCAATCCGTACCTGCGCCGCAGGGTCGTGGAGATGCTCGGCCAGAAGTTCCACGCCGAGGTGGAACTCAAGGATTTCCATGTCTTCCTGTTTCCCGGAGTTCGGATCGAGGGCTCAGGACTCGCTCTCCGCCATGGGGGCCGCACCGATATTCCGCCCCTGATTTCAATTCAAGAATTCTCTGCCCAGGCCGGCATTCTGGGACTGCCCTGGAAGCCGTGGAAAGTGGACCAGGTCAAGCTCAAGGGACTGGTCATACAGATTCCTCCCAAGGATGACCGGGGGAATCAGAACTGGCCAAAGGCGCGGAACATTCCCGTTTCAATCGGAGAAATTGTCTCCGACGACGCGGAACTTCGGTTGCTTCCCAAGTCCGCCGACAAGGATCCTCACATTTTCGCTATCCACCATCTGGTGATGCATTCGGTCGGCCTGGACCGACCTGCATCGTTCACGGCGCAACTCACCAACGCCGTACCTCCCGGGGAGATCGATACGAAGGGAACGTTCGGTCCGTGGAGCCCGGACGATCCCGGCCAGACGCCGCTGGCAGCCGAGTACACCTTCGATAAAGCTGACCTGGGATACTTCAAGGGTATCAGCGGTATTCTTTCGTCCAAGGGAAAATTTGGCGGCGTGCTGGAGAAGATCGAAGTTGAAGGCAAGACCTCGACCCCCGACTTCACCGTGAGCATCGGAGGCCATCCTCTCGATCTGGAGACCGACTTCAGCGCCACCGTGGACGGAACTAACGGAGACACCTTACTGCACCCGGTGACTGCGCGTCTGCTGAATACCGTCATCGTCGCCCAGGGCGGCGTGGTGAAGCCTCAGGACAAAGACAAGAAAGGCAAGGAGATCACCCTCGACGTGACCGTCGATAAGGGCAGGATTGAAGACTTGTTGCGCCTGGCGGTAAAGGCTGAGCGGCCTCCTCTGACCGGAGCGATAAACTTCAAGACGAAATTTGATCTGCCTTCGGGAGCGGGCGACGTATCTGACCGGTTGAACCTGAATGGAAGGTTTGACGTCGAGCAGGCGCAATTTACCAGCCCTGAAGTGACGGCAAAAATCGAGACATTGAGCCGCAAGGCACAAGGCCAGCCCGAAAACAAGGACGCGGGCAGCAGCGTGTCCGAGTTGAAAGGGGATTTCGTACTGGACAACGGGGTGATCAGTTTCCGCGGCCTGACCTTTACCGTGACAGGTGCCCAGGTGGCCCTGGACGGCAAGTATGGACTAAACAAAGAAGACCTCGACTTTCACGGCAAGCTGCGGATGCAGGCCAAGATTTCGCAGACCACCACCGGCGTGAAGTCTCTTGTGCTGAAGGTCGTCGATCCCTTTTTCCGCAAAGACGGACAGACCGAGTTGCCGATTAAGATTACCGGCCAGCGCGACCACCCCTCCTTCGGCCTCGACCTCGGACACAAAGAGAAAGAAAAAGAAAAGGGCGAGTAAACAACGTAGCGCCGGCGTCCCGCCGGCTGTCCCGAGGGCATCCTGCCCTCGGCGTGCGGGCGGGATGCCCCCACGACAGCCGCCGGGACGGCGGCGCTATCAAAACGCTCGCGACGACAGAAGCAGCGTAGCCCCTAGGCCGCGCCGCGCTTTTTCGGCTCCGTAGGTTCACCGGAGTGTTCAGGACTGCCACCGGGCTCTGGAAAATCGGTATCGGAAGATTTCAGCAACGGATCCTGATCGCGGTGCCCCTGCTGGCCCGACATGGAGGTGTTGCCCGGCTCCTGCGGTCGATCCTGTTCCACGGCGCCTTTGCCCCGGTCCTGGTCGTCGGCCAGAGCGGCGTCAAGATCGTTTCTCGGTTCAGTCATGGAGTGTCCTCACCAGGCCAGGAGTTGCACGCGGCCCGGTTCGATCAGAGTATCGCGAAACTTTTGGCGGTGGGAAGGGTTAACCCTGTAGATTTGAGGAAATAAATGAGGAGGATGGAATGAAGCCCCTGCTATTGACCCTTTCAGCAATCCTGCTGTTGACCTTGGCCGGTTGGGGACAAACAGCGACAGGGCAGCAGGCGCACGCCAGCGTGGCCGCTCACAGGCGCCAAGCCAAGGAGCACGCCGCACGCCATCGTCAACACCATCAACGGCAGCATCACCACCACCGCCGTCATGGCAAGGCGTAGCCGTTCAGGATATTACTGTGGTTTCCTGGTGGCGCCTGTGGTAGCCACCCCCAGCTTGCGCAGCCGGTCCCGGGCCTGCAGGGCCTCGTTCGATTTGGGATAGCGCTGCATCACATGGCGAAGGGACGCAATCCCAGCTTCTTGCTGTCCCAGTTCGACTAGCGCCAGCCCTTTTTTCAGCTCGGCCGCCGCTGCCTTGTTGCCATCCGGAAAACTCTGCAGTACCTGGTCGTAACTCTTCACCGCAGCTGCGTAGTTACCCTGTTTGAACTGGATGTCGGCCAGGTAAAAACTCGAATTCCCGGCCAGGTCGGTGTTGGGATAAAACTTCACATAGTCCCCAAATTCCTGTGCCGCCAGATCGTTCTTTCCCGCCTGGTAGTCGCGCAGAGCATTGTTGTAAAGAACATCGGGGGGTGGAGCCGCTGCCGCCTGTTGCTGTTGCTGGGTCTGCTGGACCGCCAGGCTTTGCTGGGCTGCCTGCATGTCCTCGAGCTGCTTGCTCACCTTGCCCAGCCGGGCTTTAAGTTCATCCAGAGTGTCGTTCAAAGACTGGATCTGGCCCGAAAGCTGGTCGGCATGAGAACCGCTGTCGCTCTGCTGCTTCTGCAGAGTGGTCTGCAGGTCGGTAACCGAGGTCGCGACCTTGTTGGCGCGGTCCGTACTCTGTTCGACCAGGTGCTGCAGCACCCCCATGCGCTCGTCAAAAGACTGCTGCATGTGCGCAATTCTGTCCTGCAGGTCCTGCACCTGAGTCTGCAGTTGCACCATGTCTTTGTTAACGCCCCAAGCCGGCGTGATGGCGGTAGAGAGCAGGGCAACCAGAGCCAGTAAGACGGGATATCGTTGGGTTTTCATAGTCCAATACCTACGATGCGAAGAGTGTGTATTGCGTCCAGGCCAGAGGACGAAGCAGTAATGTAGCGCCGGCTTGTCGCTGGGCAGGGAGGCGACGTCAGTACCTCCCTGCGGGCGAGGGCGAGACGCCCTCGCCACAGCCGGCGGGACGCCGGCGCTACAAAACCTTACTTCCCGTACACGAAATGACCACGCCGGTTCTGCTGCCAGCATTGCTCGTTCGATTCAGTGCAGAACGGCTTTTCTTTACCGTAGCTGATGGTCTTGACGTGGTCGGCGGCGACGCCTCCCTGTACCAGGGCATTGCGCACGGAGTTGGCGCGGCTGTCGCCCAGGGCCAGGTTATATTCCGTCGATCCCCGTTCGTCGCAGTGTCCTTCCACCGTGAAGCTGATGTTGGGATGCTGCTTGAGGAACTCGATATCGCCCTGCATGGCCGATTGCTGGTCCGCGTTGATATCGCTCTTGTCGTAGTCGAAGTAGATGTCCTTCACAGTCTGTGAGAACAGTTCTTCCTCGGTAGCCGACGGCTGAGGCGGCGGGGGCGGCGGCGAAGTCACAGTGACGCGCGCCGTGGCGGTCTGCGTTCCGCCCGCTCCCTTGGCGGTCAAGGTGTAAGTGGTGGAGTCGGTCGGGGTCACGCTCTGCGAGCCGTTGGCTTGGACTGCCCCCACTCCATCAATGCTGACGTCGGTCGCGTTGCTGGTCTGCCAGGTCAATGTCGTGGATCCGCCCTTATCGACCGTGTTGGGGTTGGCTGTAAGCGAAGCCGTCGGCGCGGCCGGCGGTGGGGGTGGCGGCGGTGGCGGGGGCGCCACTTTCTTCTTGCAGGCACCCAGCGTCATGATCGTCATCAGGACGAACGCTAACATCATCCATCTCAGTCTTCGTTGGTTCACTCTGCTCCTCCGTACTCATGGTGCGCAGTGAGTGCGCCCGGCTCAGGTCCGGAAAGGGGAACGCGTACTGCACCTTGTCCGGGAATTAACTGCCATAACGGCAAATATGATTCCATCACTTCATTCCAGAAGATCATCCCGAAATCATTTCCAACTCCAGTTAGGTTGACTATTGGCGCCTGCAAACGTCAGCTGTTTCTGATTGGTGCCATCGGCCAGCATGGTCCATATCTGGAGGCTGCCGGCACGGCTGGACTGGAAGATGATGTGCCTTCCGTCCGGCGACCAGTAGGGGAAATCATTGCGCCCGCCATCGTGGGTCAGTTGCACCCACTGCTTGCTGGCAATGTCCATGATGTAGATGTCCTGCGCCCCCGGCGCTCCCGGGCCGTATTTGCGCATCCACGAAACCACCAGAAATTGTCCATTCGGCGACCACGACGGAGAGACAGCGTAGCCCTGGTCGGTGAGCCGCTGCACGTTGGTGCCGTCGGACTCCATGGTGTAAACCTGCGGCAGTCCCGTGCGCCCGCTTACCCAGGCGATTTGAGCGCCGGTCTTGCGATTCCAGGCCGGCGACACATCGGGGCCTTTGAAGGATGTAATGCGTTTCAGGCCGGCGCCGGAGGAGTCCACGGAATAGATTTCCGGATCTCCACTGCGCGAGGAGGAGAAAGCGATCCTGGTTCCATCCGGCGACCATGCCGGCGAAAGATTGGTGCCCCCGAACCGCGGAAATGAAACCAGCCGGTTCAGATCGAGCGAATACATCAGAATTTCCCAACCCGCCTTGGTCATCGAACTGAAAGCGATGCGCGAGCCATCGGGCGAGACCCGCGGCGACAGTGAAATCGAGCCCAGGTGAGTGACGGCATGCTGATTGGCGCCGTCGTAGTCCATGGCCCATATTTCCTTGTGCCCGCTTCGGCTGCTCACAAAATAAATCTTGCTTTCCGCAATCCCGGGAATTCCCCCGCCCAGGCGGAAGATAATTTCATCGGCGAACTTGTGCGCGGTGGTGCGTGCGGCGTCGCTGGTGGCGGCATCCTGATACTGCTTGCCCAGCACTTGCGGTGAGGTCACATTCTTCACGTCGTAGAGCCAGCCCTGCACCGTCATCCCGTTGCCGGACACGCCCAGGTTGCCAAAGGCCAGCATGGCTGCATTCGGCGGCGGCGCACTCCAACCCTCGAACTTCACATCCGCGGGCGTGCCCACTTGACCCAGGGGGTAGAAGCTCTTTGAGACCATGTCGAAGATGCCGGCATTGTCCAGATCATTCCACAACGTCTCGTTGAAGGCCTTGAGCAGGTCGGCATTCTTGGCATCCTGTGTGGAAGCATTGAAATCGGGCACTGCCAGGCGGACTTTTTCAACGCCCAGACCCGTGCCGGTTTTAATCCAGTCCTGCGCAAAACTCGAGGTCAACAGAAATAGCGGTAACAGTAGTAAGAAATATCGCTTCATTGATAAGAATTTCCTAACCATGACACGCCAGACAAGTAGCGCCGGCATCTTGCCAGCTGTCCCGAGGGCGTCCCGCCCTCGGCGCGGCGGGCGAGATGCCCACCGGACAGCCGCCGGGACGGCGGCGCTACTTTAAACCCGGCAAAAGTGAAGTCCCAAAACACCTTGCTATCTTTTGTAATCGAACCAGAACTCTACTGACACCTTATTCGCCGCATAATCCGAGGGCAAGGGACCAAAAGTGTCAATGCGCTGGATGGCGCGCGTGGCCGACTGGTCAAGCGATGGGACACCGCTCGATTGCTCCACTTGAACGTTCGCGGGGTGGCCGTCGCGCATCACGTCAAAGGTGATGTACACGCGTTGCGCCGTCGTGATGCTGGGGTCCACTTCGTATTTCAACCAGTTCTCCGAAACCTTTTGCTGCACCACGCGCACGTACCAGGCGTAGCGCGAGCCGAAATCGCCGCCTCCTCCGGTAAAGCCGAAGCCGCCCTTGGCCCCGTTGGCGTTGAAGTTGCCATACGGCCCGCTGACCGGGCCGCCTTGTCCGAAGGGAACCTGGTTATCGGCTTCGACCACCGGTTCCGGCTGGGGCTTCTGGTGAGTCGCGCTGGTCTTTGGTATGGGCTTGACCTTAGTGGCCTTGTCCGGGATGGGAATCGCGTCCGGTTCTTTCTCCACCGGCTTGGGTTGCGACTGCGTGAGCCCTTTCGAATCGTTGGCCAGAACATTTTCGGTTTTTACTGGATTGGCCGGCAGAGGGACGTTGCTCACCAAGCTTACGCCCATGGCGTCGCCGCCGCCGCCCGCGCCCCAGCCTTCGCCACTGCTGCTGGGCGCTACCACGGCATAGAGCACAATGGCGCCCGCAATCGCGATATGCAGCCCAAGCGACCAGCTGAGGTTGCGGCCCCACCGGTCGTGTTCGAAAAAAATCTCAGCGTTTGCTGCCATGCGCGTCCAGGGGTTGAGTGACGATGCTCACGTTGGTGATACCGGATGATTTGACCGCATCCATTACGGTCGCGAAGGCGCCGAAGGGCACATCTTCATCGGCGCGGACGAAGATGGACTGGTGCTGAGGGTCGCGAATTTTCTGCTTAAGCCGGGCGCCGATTTCATTGATATTGATGGCGTCGTTGCCCAGAAACACCCGCTGCTGCTTGTTGATGCTGATCACCAGCCGCTCTTCGGTGATCTCTTTTACCGTCCGCGTTTTGGGCACACTTACTTCGATGCCGGATTGCAGCACCGGCGCGGTGACCATAAAGATGATCAGCAGGACCAGTACCACGTCCACCAGCGGGGTAATGTTGATGTCGGAGAGGGAGGTCTGGGTTCGTCCGTTCGAAGCCGTAAAGGCCATTACCGCTGCACCCCCGGAGCTTCCGCTGTGCGATAGGCGGGCTGCGTCTGCTGGCGCTCGACTGCGTTCAGCACTTCCATGGCAAAGTCATCGCCCCGGGCAGCCAGTTCGCGAATCGATCCGCCAATCAGGTTGTATGCAATCACCGCCGGAATGGCAGCCACCAATCCGGCAGCGGTCGTGATCAGCGCTTCCGAAATTCCCGGCGCCACGGCGCGCAAGGTGGCGGCGCCCGCCGTGCCCAGGCCGTGGAAGGCGTCAATGATGCCCCACACCGTCCCGAACAGCCCGACAAAAGGCGTGACCGCCCCGGTAATCGCCAGCCACGGCAGGTTGCGCTCAAAGCGGGTCAGTTCTTCCGAGTTCGCGATCTGCATGGCGCGCTGGATGGCCAGCGGGCTTCTGACCATGCCATTGGCCACCGCGCCCTGACGGCGGTACTCTTCAAAACCGCCCTCAAACACTCCCACCAGCGGGCTGGGACGGAACTGTTCTGCCACCGCGCCCACGTCCTGCAAGCGCTGGGCCTTGCGGAAGGCGCGCACAAAACGGCCGCTCTGCACCCGCGCCCGCCGCAACACGCTCCACTTGGAAAGAATAATCGCCCAGGAAACCAGGCTGAAGATCAGAAGAATAAGTAAGACTACCTTGGCGACGGGGCCGGTTTGACCCACCAAGTCAATAATTTCGCCGCCGACCGCTGCTGCCAGCAAGGGATACAGATTCATTGTTTTTAGGAGGATTCCTGCCCTCGATTATAGACCATGGGGGTGGCCTAATTCGCAGGTGAACACGATCTATCACCCCGTCCCCTGTGCAAAAAAACGCGGTTCGTCCACCCGGCATCTTAGATAACGCGATGGTTAGACATACTTAATATTCCAGGAGGAAAATCATGCCGCATTACGGTACGCTCCGCGATTATCGTTTCACTGATGCTGATGAGGCCACGGATGTCCGGGGCTCGAAGGTTTATGGATTCGGCGATGAGAAGTTGGGCAAGATCGACGATATCGTTTTCGACCACTCGACGGGCCACATCTATTACGTTGTGGTTGATACCGGAGGCTGGTTGTCCAGCAACAAGTTCATCGTGCCTCCGGAAGCCCTTCGACCCTCGGTGGACCATGAAGGCGACTACCGGGTTGACCTGACCCAGGACCAGATCGAGAGCCTCCCGCCCTATAACGAATCTGATCTTGAGTCCGAAGAGAAATGGGCCGACTATAACGGCCGTTACCGCTCCCAGTGGGAAGCCAAACCGATCATGCACCGCGTGGCCACAGACCGCAACATCACTCCCACCACGCAGCAGCAGATTGACGCCGGATCGGGCACCCTGCCTACGAGTAATGAAGAAGAAACCGTGTCGGACGTCACACCCATGCGGACGGAAGCTTCAATGGGCGTTGACCCCAGCGGTCCCAGTCGGCGCTGGAACACATTTGAAGATCGCCTGCGGCAGCGGCGTGAGGAAATCATCTCGGTCTGCCCCACCTGCAAGAGTTCGCCCGCGTCCGAAACCGCCTCGGAACGGGAGCGCGATCGGCGGAAGGCCAGCTAGGTCAGACGGCACTGAGGGCACGGCTGAAAAGCTGTGCCCTTCCCAGGCTTGGCATCCAATTCAACATGGAAGATATACGAAATCGGTCCAAGGGCTGGCGGTCACAGGAAGCTTTCCAGATCCCGCGCGCCATGGATCACCCGAAGAACGAATAGTTCCGTTCCGTCAAATTTGTAGAAGAGCAGGTGCTTGGAGAATCCAGAAATCGCCGTCCTTCTCACATGACGAAGTTCTTCGCGGTAAAAACTGCAGGGCGCTCCTGCGCTGGCATTATTGACAATCCGCAGCAATGTAGTCGTGACAGCCTTTTCCCATCGTTCCTCCAAGACAACGCCAGACTGCGCACGATACCAGTCGGCCTGCTCCAGGATGTCGGCAACAGCCGAATCACTTAGGACAAGCCGAGGTCGTTTCACCGCTGCCGGGTCCGCTCACGTAGCGCATTGACCAAGCCCTTCTTCCGGATTTCGGATATGGAGACTTCAATCTTTGGGCCCTTGGCGGCGGCAACCAGGTCGCCTTCGAGGTTGCCCAGGCGTCGCTCCTTGTCCTGACGAATCAACTCTCGGACATATTCGCTGGGTGTACTCCAATCGCCAGACGCTACCTGTCCTTCTATGTACTCCTTAAGGGCCTCGGGGAGTGAGATGTTCAGAGAAGTCATGGGCATGCCGTCATATTATGACATTTTATGATGAAATTCAAGGCCGCCCGCCACCGCCAAGTCCAACCTTGGAGACAGCGGCAGATAGCGTTCAACGGGGGTCTGGCTCATTCGAAATGGGCTCTTTGGCGTCAATGGCCGTCCATGTCCAGACGTCGCCAGCCTTCTTTGTCAACTGCTCTGGCTGTCGTCCGAGCGCTTGCACTCATGCGCATCGAACTGGCTTTGAATGGTCTGCCGGGCCTCTTTGACGGGGGAGTAAGGCCTGAATTGAGTATTACAGGCTTCACAGATGCCGATGAGCGGGGACCCTTCCGTCACGATTCTCCAAATTGCGTTTTGCCATGCCCAAGTTTCCCACGGTCTCGGTCACCATATAAGTCCGGTGGATATTCAAACTGCGCCGCTGCCCGCGGTCAACGGGAACTTATCCAACTTTGATCCTGAGCTCATGCTATCCTGCGCTCAACTTCGTTCACTTCATAAATCTGGGTTCCAGGACGCCGGTGCTCATCGAACTGCGGCTCGAGAACTACGCGGTCATAGACAACCTGGCGGTAGAGTTCGCGCCCGGTCTCAACCTGTTGACCGGCGAAACCGGCGCGGGAAAATCCATCCTCATTGATGCCCTGGCGCTTCTTCTCGGCGACAAAGCCTCCGCGGACGTGATTCGCGCCGGGGCCGACAAAGCCACGATTTC
>DATGYF010000426.1:0-2017 GCA_035298145.1 Terriglobales bacterium
AGCGCCTGGCCCGGCTGCACCCCGCGGACATTGCCGATATCGTCGAAGATCTGGCCCCCGACGAACGCGAGGCTGTGTTTGAGACCCTGAATGAGGATGTAGCCGCCGGAGCCCTGGAGGAAGTCGAGCCCAAAGTCCAGAAGGCAATCCTGGAGTCCCTTGATTCGGAGCGCGCCGCCGAGATTGTGGAGGAGATGGAACCCGATGCGGCCGCCGATCTGCTGGCCGACCTGCCCGAAGAGCGCACCTCCGAAATCTTGCTGGAGATGGAACCCCAGGAACGCAAGGAGATGGTCGAACTCCTGGAGTTCAAGGAAAACACGGCCGCCGGCCGGATGAACACCGACTACCTGGCGGTCAATGTGAGTGCCACCGTGCACGATGCCATTGAGGCCTTGCGCCATTTCGAGGGCGGGGTTGAGACCGTCAGTACGATCTATCTGGTGGATTCCCACGGCACCCTGGCGGGCGCCGTACCCCTGGCCAAGGTGGTGCTGGCCGCTCCGGACACTGCGATGCTTTCCCTGACCCAGGAACCGCTGATCTCCACTCGCGCCGGTGCCAAGGAGAAGGACGTTGCCGAGCTTTTCGACAAATACAATCTGCTGACCCTGGCGGTCGTGGACGACAACAAGAAATTGACCGGCGTCATCACCTCCGACGACATCATCAGCCTGCTGCGAGCCAACCTGTAGGTGTGGGACGGGCGCCCTCGCCCGCCGCTTTTGACTTTGATTTTTCCGAATGCCTCCACGCTCGCAGCAAATGACAAGCGCTGCACCATCAACATCAACCTCAACCGCAAAGGCGGCGGGCGAGGGCGCCCGCCCCACACACACGATTTCACCTATCCAGATTTCTCCTGTGCATTTATGCTGATCGGTCACTGCAACGATCTGTGTGCGCCGCATGACCTTCCTGAAACGCTGGAAAATCCGGCTGTTGATCTTCTTCGCCGTGGTCGGGCCGGGGTTCATCACCGCGAACGTGGACAACGATGCTGGCGGCATCTGGACCTATTCCGCGGCCGGGGCCCAGTTCGGGCACATGCTGCTCTGGACTATGATTCCGATCACGGTGGCGCTGATCGTGGTGCAGGAGATCGCGGCCCGCATGGGCGCGGTCACCGGCAAGGGCCTGAGCGATCTGATTCGGGAAGAGTTCGGATTTCGCATTACTTTTTTCATGATGATCGGCCTGATCATCGTCAACTTCGGGAATGTGGTCACGGAATTTGCCGGCATCGCCGGCAGCCTCGAACTATTCGGCCTCAACAAGTACTACACCGTCCCGGTTTGCGCCGTCATTGTCTGGCTGATCGTGGTCAAGGGGCAGTACAAGACGGTGGAGAAAGTATTTCTGGCCGCGTCGTTTTTCTACGTCACCTACATCCTTGCCGGATTTCTGGCCAAGCCGGCCTGGCTGGAAGCGCTCGAAGCCACCATTATCCCGCCGCACAAGGAAATGTTTCTGCGGCAGGACTACCTGTATATGGTGATCGGTGTCGTCGGCACCACCATCGCGCCCTGGATGCAGTTCTACCTGCAGGCGTCCATCGTGGAGAAAGGCGTGACCCGGCGGCAGTACAAAGCGTCGCGGCTCGACGTAGTCACCGGCTGCGTCTTTACTGACATTGTGGCCTGGTTCATTATCGTGGCCTGCGCGTCCACACTCTATGTGCACGGTTACCACAACATCAGCGATGCGAAAGATGCGGCCCAGGCGCTGCATCCCCTGGCCGGAGATTACGCCTACATCCTTTTTGCCATGGGATTGTTCAACGCTTCGCTGTTCGCGGCCTCGATTCTGCCGCTTTCCACCGCCTATGCGGTTTGTGAAGGCCTGGGATTTGAAGCCGGAGTGGGAAAACGGTTCAGTGAAGCTCCGGTGTTCTACTGGCTCTACACCATCCTGATCGTGGCCGGGGCGGGCGTGATCCTGCTGCCCAATATTCCCCTGGTGAAGATTTCCATTCTTTCCCAGGTGGTCAATGGCATCGTGCTGCCGTTCGTGCTGG
>DATGYF010000427.1:0-2885 GCA_035298145.1 Terriglobales bacterium
TTCACATGCTGGCCTTCCGTGAAGTTGACCTGCGCCAATTGTCCGTCCACCCGGCTCTTCACGCTGACCGTGTTGGAGGCGGTCACGCTGCCCAGTCCCTTGAGAAACACCGGCACGTCGCGGCGTTCAGCCGTGGCGACGGCCACCGGCACCGCCATCTGGGTGGAGGCCCGCGCCGTACTGGGTTTGGAACCCGCGCTGCACCCCAACATGGAGGCAGCTGCAAGCGCCAAGGTGAGGGTTGCCGCAAGATGTTGGCGACACGATCTGCTGGTTTGCTGTGCGCACGTTATGCCGGTTGCCGGCCTGCGTCGCACATTCTCGATCAGTATTTTCACTCTGAGTTCCCCCGAAAGCCGCTCCCATCTCTCCGCGACGCAACAAACGGTAAACATTTGACTCTAAAAATTATATCCCGGTTGCGACTTATCTTCCGTCTTTACAATACTTTACATTTCGTAGGCCTAGTTCCAACTCGGACTCTGGAAGCAGCGTCGGAAAAACAGTCGCGATTCCTGATGGCTCCGCGAGCGGAACGTCAGGAATCGGGAACGCACAGCTCCGACCCGGTTTTCCGGATTATAGAAATGAACTTGATTGGCCAAGCTTGGCGCTGGCGGAGGAGGACGGCCCGCAAATACTCTATAACTCCGCGGATTAACGTCAATACGGGGAATGCTGTACGCGCCTGTCCGGGCAGGAAGCTTCGGCGGGTCCGTAAAGCCGGGCGTCAGACGTCGGACCTCGGACGTCAGACCACAGACTACGTGGGGACAGCCGCCCCCGGCTTTCCGGCGGAGCAAAGCTCCGCGCATTTCTCACGATCAGGTTGCAATTAAAGCGCTGTATGACTCTAGGCAGTTTGCACCGGGCGTCGGTCATCGGTCACATTCCATGTTGCATCCTGGTTGCAACTAGATGCAGCTGTGGTGTTGTCCATCGGAGTATAAGGCACAGTTGGAATTGGGGAACCGGGGGGAGCGGTCGCCTTCGCACAGGAGCCGTCAGTGCGGCGAGCGGAGCTTAGTCCTTCGGCTGATCCGTGGTGCGGCATTGGGCGCAATAACCACCGACTTCCAGCCGGGTGACTACAATATGGAAGCGGCAGTCTCTCTGAATTTGCCCCTTCAAGCGATCAAAGAGATCACTTTCAAATTCTGTAATCTTGCCGCAGCGCAAGCACGCCATGTGGATGTGGTCCCGCTGTGGGCGGCGTTCGTAGAAGTGTTTTTCGCCCTGCATGTGCATCAGATCGAGTTCGTCAATCAACCCGTGCCGCTTGAGCAGCCCAAGGGTGCGGTAAACCGTGACCCGGTCAATCTGCGGATCCAGCCGGCGGGCGCGCCGCAGTAACTGGCTGGCATCGAGGTGTTGCTTGGCGGTTTCCACCACACTGAGAATGGTGCGGCGCTGGCGGGTCATGCGCAGCCCCCGCGACATCAGTTCCGCCTGGAGGCGTCCAGGGATCTCGGTTTCAGGTAATGGCATGCGACAGTCCTTCTTGCAACTCGGGTGCAATATTATAACCTGAAAGCCCCGAGGTCGTCACAGAGTTGAGAGCTTATGGTGGAAGTGCTTGTTCTGACCAGGCTTATTTGGGGCCCAACCTGAGTGCTTCCAGCATTCTTGCCAGCAGCGGCCGGTGGGGCGGGTTGCGGCTGACCGCAGCCCGGTATTTGTCGATCCACTGCGGTTCCGGGTCGGGTATCTGAGTGCCTGTCTGCGGAACCGGAATGCCCAGTTTCGGGGATCGCCCGCTGTCGAACCCCGGTTTGTGCTGATCCCGGTCAGCCGGGCTCACGAAGCGGAATGGCTGGTGTGTCCATGAGACTGGATTCAGCATCTCGGCTGCGCCGAGCACAGGGCCCCTGGGAGTGAGGAACATCACCCTGATGCGCGTGCCTCGCATCAGAGGCTTCGGCAGGCAGAGCAGGCCGCCGGTGGCGGAAAACACCTCCAACCTGCCCGTCACGGTGTCTCCGCTGGGGAAGCGAAGTACCGCGGGAGTGTATTCGGTCGTTCGGACGCGGGGAGCTCGAGTGGGAAGCGATGAGACCGGGAACGGCATATGCTAAATGGGCAGTATCGTACGTATGCCCGCCCTTATAGAGATTACGAAAGGGTACACACGGGTGTGGTTACCCGATTCGGGCTGGAGCTACTGGCGCACCAGTAAGGCCACCCGCGGGAAGCGGAACTGTCCGGCGGCGTCATCAATGACGTTGACCTGGCAGGTATAGAAACCGGGTTTGAGCTGGGTCAGGGGCACGTCGAGCTGAAAGACCGCAGCCTTACGGTCGGGCGCGTTCAGTTGCTGGCTTTCGACCAGCGGAGTCTCATAAGCCTTGGTCGTCCCGCGAAAGAAAGCCACGTTGGTCAGCAGGTGGATGGCCGGGCCATTGCGATTATCTGCTGGTGCGCCGGCAGTTGCAGCCGCACGTGCGGGATCATAGACCTCATAGTAAAAATACAGGTGCTGGCCGGCGGAGAAAACGTGGGTGACGCTGGGAATCACTTCTGATCCATCGCGGACCAGCGGGTTGTCGCCCTTGCGCTTGTTGTTGGGCTGCAACTGGTTCGCCAGCACAATCGAACTCATCTTTACCGGGACTGATTTCAGGTCGGGGACGGTGAGATCGGTTTCGAACGAGCCCAGGCGCCCACTCTGGTTTTCCCGCACCACAAACTTGAGGTGATAAGTGCCGGGCGGCAGGACGAAGCCGGTGTTGTACTGCACGTTCTTACGCTGTACCAGCTGCGATGCGTTCAGCGCCAGCTTGACCGTGTCCCTTATCTGCCCCACCGGACGTTTCTCCGGATCGGTCACGATGCCCAGAACATCCAGGGTGGCGCGGTCCTGATCGTTATTGTGGGTAAAAGGAATT
>DATGYF010000428.1:0-3965 GCA_035298145.1 Terriglobales bacterium
ATGGGCTGGCCGTTGACCACGAAGGAATACGGCGGCGCCTGGATTTACGGCGGCAAAGACAACGTGGTTTCGCTTGGCTTCGTGGTCGGACTCGATTATCCCGATCCGCGCCTTGATCCCCAGCGCGTCTTACAGGAGTTCAAGAAGCACCCTTTCGTGGCCAAGCTTCTCGAAGGCGGCAAGATGATCCGCTACGGCGCCAAATCCCTGCCGTACGGCGGCTGGTGGTCGGTTCCGCCGCTCGCCGGCAACGGCTGGATGATTCTTGGCGACTCGGCCGGCCTGCTGAATTCGCAGCGCCTGAAGGGAATTCACCTCGCCATCAAGAGCGGCATGCTGGCTGCCGAGACCGCATTTGAGGCGTTAAAGAAAGATGATTTCTCCACCTCCAGCCTGGGCGATTTTCAGCGGCGGGTGGAATCGAGCTGGATCAAGGACGAGCTCTGGAAAGTCCGCAACTTTCACCAGGGCTTCGAGCATGGCTTCTGGAGCGGCATGATCAACGCCGGACTGCAGCAGTTCACCGGCGGCCGTGGCCTGCGCAACCGCTATCCCTCAACTGCGGGATATCAGCATCTGAAGAAACTCGCCGAGTTGCCCGCGGACGGCGGCGACGAGGCCCACCTGCTCGGTCCGGCTAAAGGCGATGGCAAGCTGACTTTCGACAAGCTGACCGACCTTTACCACTCCGGCACGAAACACGAAGAGGACCAGCCGGCGCATCTCGTCATTCACGACACCGATGTCTGCAACACGCGCTGCATAAAGGAATTCGGCAGCCCGTGCCAGAACTTCTGCCCGGCCAACGTGTACGAAATGGTGGACGACGCTACGCAACCGAACGGCAAGCGCATCAGCCTGAACCCGTCGAACTGCGTGCATTGCAAGACCTGCGACATCGCCGACCCATACCAAATCATCACCTGGGTCCCGCCGGAAGGCGGCGGCGGACCAAATTACGACGGCATGTAGCGCCAGAGTCCGTGTGGGGACGGGTCTCTGACCCGTCCAGTCGAGCGCAGCTCGACAAGGTTCTTCAAGTTGATGTCAATACCGTCAGCGCAACTTCTTTGCCACGGATAACACGGATTGGCATGGGTGACATGCGCTATCCTGTTTCCCCGAGGAGACCATGTATCTGAGATCGCGTCAGTTTCTTTCCTTCTGTGCGGCCATCGTGCTGATTGCGCTTGGGGCTCAGGCCCAGCAACCCGCCATTCCCAGCACCGGCTTCGCCGGCCTCGACCAGTACCGGGCCTCGCGCATCGCGGTCTTCACTGACGATTACGGTCAGCTCGCCCGCTACCGTGAGGCTAACGCCGCCCTCAAAGCGCCCGCGCCGGGCGAGAACCGCGTGGTTTTTTTCGGAGATTCCATCACCGACATCTGGAAGCTCGAGGACTCTTTCCCCGGCAAGCCTTACCTCAACCGCGGCATTGGCGGACAGACCACGCCGCAGATGCTGGTGCGCTTCCGCCAGGATGTGATCGACCTGTATCCCAAAGTGGTGGTCATTCTGGCCGGCACCAACGACATTGCCGGAAACACAGGCCCCATGCGCCTGGAAGATATCGAGGCCGACTACGCCTCAATGGCGGAACTGGCGCGGGCCAATCATATTGCGGTCGTGTTTTCCTCCGTCCTGCCGGTGCATAACTACACCCCGAAGTCGCAGGACTTTTTTGCGCAGCGCTCTCCGGAGAAGATTCTGGCCCTCAATCGCTGGCTGAAAGACTATTGCGCCGGCAACGGCCTCATTTATCTGGATTATTTCACCGCCATGGTGGACGAGAAGGGCCTTCTCAAGCGAGACCTGGCCGAAGACGGACTGCATCCCAACGCCGCCGGATTCAAGATTATGGCCCCGCTGGCGGAGGCGGCGATCGGTAAGGCGCTGGCGAAGAAGCCTTAAATTGGCTCTTCGGTTCGCCCCGTGCATCTATAATAGAAGTTGAGTTTCCGACCGCCCCAGCCTACGGGCATACCCTGGCTGCGACGGCGAGGGATGGTTTTTCTTTGCGTCCTTTGCGTAGTCTTTGCGCCCTTTGCGGTTAAAAGCTTTTGACCGCCTAAGGATTCGCAAAGTTCGCAAAGAGAAGCCTACCCCGAGGGTGCAGGTGGAAACGCCCGCGCCTCCCGGCTTCGCAAGAAGCCATTGGAAAGGAAACAGCCGCCGGGATGTTCCCGCCTGTTGTGTCCTTTCCCTGATCGTTGGCCAATGCTCGTTAGTCGCTAGTCAAAATTCATACGATCACGCAGCCAACGACCAAGGACCAAAGACCAACGACGAACGACCACGACGTGCCTCTCACCGACAAATTCGGGCGCCCCATCACCGATCTGCGGATCTCGGTCACCGACCGTTGCAACTACAAGTGCGTTTACTGCCGCACCGGAAACGAGGGCGCGCTCTACGGCGATCTGCCTTTCCCGGACTATCTGCGCATGGCGCGGGTGCTGGCTGAACTCGGAATCCAGAAAGTCCGCATCACCGGGGGAGAGCCGCTGTTGCGCAGGGGAGTGATCGATTTCGTTCGCCAGCTGGCCAGGCTGCGCACCAACGGCGGAGAGGAACTCGACATCGCGCTCACCACCAACGGCCACCTTCTGGCTGAGATGGCGCAACCGCTGAAGGACGCCGGTTTGCGGCGCGTGACCGTCAGCATGGACGCGGTCGATCCCGACCGCTTCGCCCGCATCACACGCGTCCCCGACGGTTACGACAATGTCCTGGCCGGCATCCGGGCATCCCGCCGCGTGGGCCTGTGGCCGGTGAAAGTGAACTGCGTGCTGATGCGCGGTTTCAACGAAGACCAGATCATCCCCTTCGGCATGTTCGCGCGCGAAGAAGGCGTAACTGTCCGTTTCATCGAGTTCATGCCGCTCGAAGAAGACCGGGTCTGGTCGCCCAACACCGTAGTCACGCTCGATGAGATCCTGCAGCGCATGGGCGAATACCGGCCCCTGGTCGAGATTCCGCACGCCCGCAGTGAAACCGCGCGGCGTTACCGCTTCGACGACGGCATCGGAGAAATCGGCATCATCGCCCCCGTATCGCATCCCTTCTGCGGCCATTGCAGCCGCATTCGCATCACCTCCGACGGCAAAATCCGCACTTGCCTGTTTTCCATCTGGGACCATGATCTCCATGGCCAGATGCGCCGCGGGGCTTCAGACGAAGAATTGGCGGAATTCATTCGCGGTGTGATCCAGAAGAAGGAAGAGCGCCACCACATCGGCGAACCGGATTTCGTGCCCGCGTCCCGCACCATGGTCCACATCGGCGGCTAGCGAGTTTGTGGAGGACGGGCGTCCGCGCCCGTCGGGCCAGTGTTTCCTGACGGGCGATGACGCCCGTCCTCCATGGCCCGGCCCAGATTTCCCCACAGTACAGAAACCAGGCCTTTCGTATCTCTCCAGGAAAACCAACTGCCTCCCGCTGTCTGATTATCCCCACCGTCAAAGAAATATTCTCCATACTCAATTCATCAAGGATTTCAAATCTAAGGAGCAATCGAAATGAAGATCACATATTTACTGATGGCGTTCAGCATACTGTTGTCGGTAACCGGCAACGCGCTTGCGGCGGAGAAGAAAGACATCGTGGACACGGCGGTCGCCGCCGGAAACTTCAAGACCCTGGCGGCTGCGTTACAGGCTGGCGGCCTGGTGGAAACGTTGAAGGGGCCCGGTCCCTTCACGGTTTTCGCTCCCACGGATGAAGCCTTTGCCAAACTTCCCGCGGGCACGGTGGAAGAGTTGCTCAAGCCCGAGAACAAGGAAAAGCTGGTCGCAATCCTCACCTATCACGTCGTCCCCGGCAAAGTCATGGCCAAGGACGTGATGAAGCTGAACTCGGCCAAAACAGTCAACGGCAAGAGCGTCAACATCACAGACCGCAACGGAGCCGTCATGGTGGACAACGCCAAGGTTGTCCAGGCGGATATCGCGTGTTCGAACGGAGT
>DATGYF010000429.1:0-4087 GCA_035298145.1 Terriglobales bacterium
TCTTGAATCTGGCGGAAGCGGGAGAATACGATGCCGCGACCGCGCTGTTCCACGACCGCTTCTTCGCTCGGGAAGAGGGCGGGACCAACGTTCGCCAGGTTTGGATCGAAGTTCAGTTGCAGCGCGCGCTGGGGCTGGCGCTGGCGCATGGTGGACGTTGCAGGGAAGCAGTGCCGGCCGTGGAACATCTGGCGTCAGAAGTGCCCGGCTTGCCGTTTACCCGCGACGGGTTGGAGCCAATCATGGGTTCAGCTCGAACGAATTATCTGCTGGGAGAGGTCTATGGCAGTTGCGGAGAAACAGATAAGGCAAAATCCCGGTTCGAGGCGGCTGCGGCTCAGGTGAATCCCGATCAGATCGTCTGGGCCTATCGGTCGGCGCGAAAGCTGCCCGGCTTTGACCAGCGGCAATGGCAGCCGCAGCTTGAGTCAGCACTTACAAGGAACTTCGGCCAGACCAGTTGGGGATTTTATAACCGTGGAATGATCAACCACGCGCTCGGCCACGCAGCCGATGCAGAAGCCGATTTCCGCCACGCGCTGCTGATGCCGGATGGGCTCCTGGCTTATCACCTGACCCGGTTGGCGTTTGTTCAGCCGTCGCTGGGCCAGGGCCAGAGCAACCCCTAACGGAATCCATCTACCAGGACGATGTCTCCCTCGACGTGCTCAATGCCGGAGACTAGAAATGCGTGGCCGTCCGCGGAAACAGACGGTCCCCACTGGGCAAACAATCCGGGCAAGTCGGCGATTTTGGCGACTCGCCGACTCGCAAAGTCAAAGTGATTTATGGTAAAGGCCCTCGAGTAGTTTTGTGGCAGCCCGACCTGTAAGCCGAATTCGCCGGGCTGCTCTGCAACCAGACAACTTATTTGAAAATCAACCGCCGCGAAGTGTCAAAGTTGTCAACTTTGTCCGTGATGGCGGGTTTTGCGTTACACCGGCGTCACAACGCTGGTTCGAGGTCTGATTCCCGATTTGAGCCCCTACTAGTTTTGACACTGCAAGGTTCCACCCAATGGTGGAATCTCGCAGTCTCCGGCGGTCTAAGATGTAAGGTATCGGCCGGAGGCCTGTTGTGATCACTGTGATATCCCGGTTTCGGGTTCGCAACGGGCTGGAGGAAGAGGTACGCCGGGCCTTCGTGGACCGTCCGGGTTTGGTGGAGAAAGCGGCTGGTTTCTGCGGCCTCGATGTCCTCACCGATGCGACAGACCCCGCGGTGTTTCTGCTGCTGACACGATGGCGGGATACAGAATCGTTCCAAGCCTGGCACCGCAGCAATCTACACCATAAGTCCCATAAGTGGATCCCCCATGGGTTGAAGCTGGATCCTTCATTCACGTCACTCACGATAGGAAATCATATCGAGGGTCCTTCTCGTATCCAGAGTCTGCGCAATGTATTCGAGAGCCAACCCGTCGCCCTATCGCAATGGCTGATGGAGTCCGACGGGGTGTTCGCTCTACTGTTGGCGCCAGACGGTGCCATTCGTGCCCGAAATCGAGCCAGTGATCGAGTTTTCCCTCCCGATCCGACGAAGAACTTCGGCTCGAGCATTTGGGACTATCTCGTGTGTTCGGACGCCCAGCATCTGCGCGAGCGGTTGTCGGCTACAGCAGGTCCGGATGATGGTTCTATGCTTCTGAATTTGGCCCACGGAAAGCAGAATCCAATTACGCAGGAAGCTGGACTTATACGGTGTGGTGAGACGACTCTCCTCCTCGGAACTCCCGAATACCGGCATGCCTCGAACTTTCAGACTGAGATTCTCAAGCTGACGAACGACTTGTCGGTAATGGTGCGGGAGTCGGCTCGAAAAAACCGGGAACTCAAGGCGGCAAACGAAACCATCGAGCGTCTCGCCCGCACCGATGCGTTGACGGGACTTGCCAATCGCCGAACGCTGGATGAGGCTTTTCGGCGAGAGATTGCCCGTGCAGAGCGGCAGGCCGACAATTTGAGCGTAATCATGGCTGACTTGGACCACTTCAAGTCGATCAACGACGAATACGGGCACATCACCGGCGACCAAGTGCTGGCGGCCGCAGCCGCAGTTTTCGGCAGTCAGTTGCGGCTGTATGACCTGGCAGCTCGATACGGTGGCGAAGAGTTTGTCCTTCTCCTTCCCGGAACCAGTAGTGACGAAGCGATGATCATCGCCGAACGCGTCCGGAAAGAAGTAGAGAAAATCAGAATACCTGCTTGCCCGAGGCAGATCACGATCAGCCTGGGCGTCGCCAGCTGCGTTGGAGGCGAGAGCGCAGAGGCGTTGGTGGCCCGCGCGGACACAGCCCTTTACGAGGCGAAGACTACGGGGCGGAATCGGGTCGTGGCCGCAGCCCGCGCTCGGGCCTAGGGCCGGATCGGGAGGACTTTCCGCGATGACCGAATCTGTTTCTGACCGCGTTCACCTGGCGCAGAAGATCGGTGCGGTAAAACAACGCGTGGCCCAGGCAATCAGCGACGAGTTTTTTCTCCACCATCCCGAATGGGCCACCCGCTACGGAGCGCGCGGCCGGCAATTCTGTACGGACGATGCGTGCTTTCATATGGATTTCCTGGCCGGAGCCATTGAAGCGGGTTCGCCAGAAGCGTTTGCAGATTACTCGCGCTGGACGGAACGCATGCTGGGGGCGCGCGGGATTGCCGCGCACACACTCGAAGAGAATCTGGCCCAAATGGAGAAACAACTTTCCCTTATTCTTCTCGGCGAAGAGCGCGAAGCGGTATTGGCCTTCCTGACGCGGGGCCGCGAGGCTTGCCTGGAACCGGCCCCGGCTTCTCCCGAGCTTTCCGGAGACAAGCTCGGGCTGGTGAGAGAAGTTTTTCTGGGAGCGATTCTAGGAGGCCACCGGCCGGCTGCGCTGAATATCGTGGAAGAGGCTTTGAAGGCCGGCCATAGCCACGTGGACATTTATGTCGATGTTTTTGCCGAGTCGCTGCGTCGCGTTGGCGGGCTCTGGGAACAAAACCAGATCAGTGTTGCACAAGAACATACCGCGACCTCCATCACGCAGTATGCCATCGCGACCATCTATCCGCGCCTTGTGCCGGCCGGGGCACATCGCGGCAGCATGGTTGTCACCGGCGTTGCCGGGGAACTCCACCAGGTCGGCGCGAATCTCGTGGCCGACGCCATGGAGGCGAAGGGATGGACGGTGCGCTTTCTGGGAACCAACTTGCCGCACTCGTCAGTCCTGGCTGCCGTCGAAGAGAGTTCGGCGAGCGTGTTATGCATTTCCACCACGATCGTGGCTAACCTGCCTTCGGTAGCCGAACTGCTTCGAACGCTCCGCACCCAGCTCAACGAACGCATGCCGCGAATCGTACTGGGCGGAGCCGCATACCGTATTGTGACCCAATTTGCCCGTGAAGTGGGAGCGGAAGAGCCAGTCACCGATCTGCGACAGGGGCTAGCTATGCTTTGTGCATAGCGATGTTCCGCGTCAACCTGTTTTTCCTACGCGACTGAAGTCGAGAGTGCCACTTCGGCAAGCCGACTTATTGTTCCACCCTCCGAATAGCCCGCTGCGCAGGCGCGTCACATCCGCGTCACAACGAGCTCTACTTATGTTGGAAGTGATTGAAAGTAAAGTTTTGCGGCAGCCGGACCTGTAAGCCGAATTCTTCGGACCTGTTGCCGGTAAACTTTAGGTGCTGTGGAATTTAGCCGCAAAGGTCTGGAGCGTTGTGAGTTAGGTGCAGTCTCTAAAATCTTGCTAGTTCCGTAGTGTCTTCATCGAACCATGCAGACTGGACACTAGATGGACACTGCGGAAGTCAGCGTGGATTCTGGGCCTCTAATAGACGAACGCCGACAATTTACGAAGGCGGGGCTACATCCTGGAATCATGGTCTGCGCGGGAAATTGAAAACGACATAGCAGACGTGCCCGACATCGCCTCCCGGTGGTGCTGGGGTCTCCCGCGGTTCCGGCGGTGGACACGTCATCTGGGTGGCAACGTCAGAGAGGGATCGCATCGGATATTTCGAATGCTGGCATCTTGGACTCCCTTCAGGCAATCCGATCCCGCTCCAACTGGCTCTGGGCTGCGCTGCGGGAAATGGCCCCGTATCTGGGCCGC
>DATGYF010000430.1:0-6500 GCA_035298145.1 Terriglobales bacterium
ATCACCAATCAGAGTTATGTGATCGACGGCGGGTGGGTGTAAAGTTCTTCCGTCCAACTCAGGCGGCCGTTTTCGCTGCCCGCGGGACGGTTGGAATCCTCAGAGCGGAGGGCCATATGAAGGAGAATGAAGGGAAACCGCCAGCTGCTGAATCGGCAGTGAAAACGATAAGCCGACGAAGCCTGTTGCAGGGTGCCTCCGCGGCCACGGTTGTGGGAGTGATTGGAAGCAGCGCCCTCGCCCAGGCGGGCCAGAGTGAGAAATCAGCAGTCGCCCGCCCGGCGCTGAAGGGCAAGGCTTTTCCTGACAAGTTTCTCTGGGGTTGCGCAACCGCGGGACATCAGGTCGAGGGCAACAACACCAGCAGCGACCTGTGGCTGATTGAGCACCTGCCGGAAAGCATCTTCAAAGAACCTTCGGGCGATGCCTGCGACCACTACCACCTCTACCCGCAGGACATCAGCATGCTGGCTGATCTGGGATTTAATACCTATCGATTTTCCCTGGAGTGGGCGCGCATTGAACCGGAAGAAGGATTTTTTTCCAACGCCGAGCTGGAACATTACCGCCGCATCCTGGCCACCTGCCGCGAACATAATCTGACTACGCTGCTGACTTATTCTCACTTCAGCATGCCGCGCTGGTTCGCCTACAAGGGAGGATGGCAGAATCCCACTGCTCCCGACCTTTACGCCCGTTTTTGCGAGAAAGCCACAAAGCACCTGGGTGATCTCGTGGGTTATGCATCGACCTTCAATGAACCTGATATTCCCCAACTGCTGAACTGGATCAATTTGACGGGGCCGGCTGGAGGGAGCCTGACCGATATGTTCCAGGGCGGGCTGGTGCGAGTCCGCAAGCAGCTCAATGCTCCGGAATTTGCCAGCTTCTTTCTCGGGGACCAAAAGAAAGTCCGCGATGGGCTGCTGGCAGCGCACCACAAAGGAAGAGCGGCGATGAAATCGGTCAGAAGCGACATGCCGGTGGGCTTCAACCTGGCCATGACGGCTGACCAGCCGGCGCCCCAGGACAGTCATGTAGCTGAAAAGCGCGCCGACGTCTATGGCCCCTGGCTGGAGGTCGCGAAACAGTGCGACTATCTGGGGGTGCAGACCTATTCGCGGTCGATCGTGGGGAAAAAAGATTTGCCGCCTCCCCAAGGAGCTGAGCTTACGCAGGTAGGCTGGGAGTTCTATCCCGAGTGTGTTGAGGAAGTGGTGCGTTACGCAAGCAAGGAAACAGGCGTACCGCTCATGGTGACGGAAAACGGCATTGCCACCACCGATGATCACCGCCGCGTGGAATATGTTCAGCGCGCTCTCGCCGGCCTGAAGCGCGCCATTGACGATGGCGTGGATGTGCGCGGATATGTAGCGTGGTCGCTGCTGGATAACTTCGAGTGGATGTCCGGGTTCGAGCCCAAGTTTGGAATTGTCGCGGTCGATCGGGCGACGCAGCGGAGAACCATCAAGCCCAGCGCAGCCCTGCTGGGCAACATCGCGCGCACCAATTCGCTGTAATTGGTGTTTACCGTCGGGGACGGGCGGGCCGGAAGGCAAGCGTAAGGGCGGAACATCGCGGCATCGCGCTTCCGAGGCCATGTTCCGGTTGTACTGCCGGATTCAACCCGCGGAAATTCTGCACGGGGAGAAACAGGATCGAACTCATCTCCGTCATGGGAACTGACTCTTTTCGGGATTGGGTCCAGGGCCCGTCCAATTGGACGGGAAGATTCCGTGGCCGCCGCGCGCTTCGAACGAGTATCCAGCCGAGCCTCGATTCACAGAGGCGATGAAGTAGAGGCGTGAGAGTTGAATCGACCAAATTATTGTGTTCGTGTGAATTAGAGAAAAAAATACCAGTGACCGGTTTCCTCCCTCGGAGCGAGATGTACACGAGATAAGGCGCCGAGTGGGGGCGAAACACGCGCGGCAGGCCTCCATTCCACCGCGGTGGGTTTGACCCCGGACCAGGCACAATAGCCCGCGCCCTACTCCAACTCCTCTGGTTGAAGTGGTTGGTCCGGCGTTCCCGCCCATCACTACGACCCTCCGATCATTTACGGCCTCAAACAAAACTGAAACAGTCGTGAGCACCGTGGAACTCGTCATGTTGCGAGGAATCGCACAGCCTTCACGGGACCCTGCTTCGGCAAGAGGAAAAATATTTATGCAGCCCAGTAATGCCGCGTCACACCAGCTCAAGCCCGCCTCTTCGTTCAAGGTACTCGCCATTTTGATATTGATCGCTGGCATGTGTCCCTGCAGCGCGCGGGCAGGCGGAGGGAGTCAAGCGACCACCACAAGCTTGGGCATTTCCTCCGCCGAGGTCGCGGCGGGCACAGCCGTGACGCTGACCGCAACTGTGACTGCCGGCGGGTCACCGTTGGCGCGCGGCCGCGTGGTATTTTGCGACGCTAACGCCGCGCGTTGTGCCGACTCCGCGATCTTTGGGCAGGCGCAGTTGACCGCCGCCGGGACGGCCACCATCAAGCTGACGCTGGGAGTGGGCACTTACAGCATCGTGGCGGCCTTTCAACCCTTGAGTTTTGCCCTGGCCAGCGGCTCGGCGCCACAAGCGCTGACGGTGGATGCCACCGCCAGTTATCTCTCCTTTTCGGATATCGCTTCGAGCGGGACCCCGGGCAATTACACCCTGACCGGCGCGGTGGCTGCGTTCGGCAGAAACATACCCATCGGAGCAGTTTCGTTTCTCGACACCGACAGCGGGGATGCGGTGGTGGGAACAGCGGTGCTCGATCCCACTACACTCGGATTCATCCTGCTGCCCGCCGAGGAGTCGCCAGCGACTGTGGGTTCGCGCCCTCAAAATACAGTTCTGGGCGATTTCAACAACGACGGAAAGCTGGACCTGGCGGCAACCAACGTCAACGACAATACGATCAGCGTTCTGTTGGGGAATGGTGACGGCACGTTTCAACTTCAGGCTGCCTATGCCAGCGGCGCTTTCCCCATCGCGCTGGCCAGCGGCGACTTCAACCGGGACGGCAATCTTGACCTGGTGGCGGGCAACGCCGGCGCCGCCACGATCAGCGTTTATTTCGGGAATGGCGACGGAACGTTTCGGCCGCAGCAGACTTATGCCGTGGGCAACGGGCCGCAGTCGATTGCCGTGGCCGATTTCGATGGCGATGGCTGGCTTGATCTGGCGGTGGTGGACCGAAACGACCGCAACGTAACCATTCTGCTCGGCCAGACGGACGGCACATTCCTAGTGGAGCTGAATGTCTGTGAAGATCCGCAGACTTTCCCGATCGGTGAAGCCGGCCAGGTCATTGTGGCCGCAGATTTCAATGGGGATGGAGCCCTTGACCTTGCGGTGACCGATGCGCAGGGCTCCCAGGTGGACGTTCTGCTCGGAACAGGCGATGGAACCTTCCAGGGTCAGGTGACCTATGGAGTGGGTTTCAACCCCATCGGGCTCGCGATTGCCGATTTCAATGAAGATGGGATTCCCGACCTCGCGGTGGCGAACGGAGAGAGCAGCACGGTTGGCGTGCTGCTCGGAGTGGGAGATGGGACGTTTCAATCCCAGGTGACTTATGGCACGGCCAGCTTTCCGGAGGGAGTATCGGTCGGGGACTTCAACGGGGACGGAAACATGGACCTGGTGGTCTCGAACAACGGCAGCAACTCGGTTGGCGTATTGCTGGGCCAGGGCGACGGCACGTTCAAACCCCAACTCACTTTTCCCGTCGGGACCAGACCCTTCGGAATCGGCGTGGGAGACCTGAACGGGGACGGACTTCCCGACGTAGTGGTGGCCAATTCGAGCGTTACCACGGCTTCCATTTTGCTGTCGGCGCAGACCGAGACCGCTACCGCAACCGGCCAGGCGGTATTTGGGACCGGCAGCCACGAAGTGATCGCCAGTTATCCCGGCGACACGGACCGGGCGGCCAGCGAGTCGGACTCGGTGCTGTTGGCAACGATTCCTCAGGTCGTTACCGCGACCACTCTGCTGGCTTCGCCCAACCCGGCCTTCGCCGGACAGCCCGTTACGCTTACAGCCACCGTAGTGCCCGCACCGGCCCAGACGCCTGCCGGCACGGTGAGCTTTTTCAATGGGGCCACGTTGCTGGGAACCGGGACGGTCGATTCTTCAGGAATCGCCAGCTTCAGCACCAGCAGCGTGCCTCTGGGGACGTCGAGCCTGACAGCGGTTTATTCCGGCAACACCGGGTCGGTAGGTTCGACTTCGACCGCCCAGAGTGTGACCATCAATCCTCAGACTGTCACTGCGACCGCGCTCGCAGCCTTGCCCAATCCATCCACCGTGGGACAACCGGTCACACTCACAGCTACGGTCACGCCCGCGCCCACGGGGACGCCGGCGGGAACGGTCAGCTTTTTTAGCGGCAGCACACTGCTGGGTACGGCGAAGGTTAATTCGTCCGGGGTGGCGACTCTGATCACTTCCAGTCGCTCGCCCGGCATGAACTCGATTACGGCAGAGTATTCCGGCAACACCGCGTTTGCGGCTTCCACGTCTTCCGCAGTAGGAGTAACGGCCATAGTGGCCACCAGCACGGCGCTGGCGGCTGCGCCCAATCCAGCCGTTTTCGGACAAAGCATCACCTTCACCGCAACGGTGACGCCTGCACCCACGGGCACCCCGCGGGGAACGGTCAGCTTCTACAGCGGCAGCACCCTGCTCGGGACCGGCGACGTGAACTCGTCCGGAGTGGCGACGTTCACCAGCACCAGTCTTTCGGCCGGTGAACTCTCGATTACCGCGGTCTATTCGGGCAACGCGGCAGCAGCGGCTTCGACTTCGAGCGAAATGGGGCTGGAGGTGGCTACGACGTTTGGCGTGACCGCTCCGTCAACTCCCTTCACGGTCAAGGCGGGGGAAGCGGTGGACATCAATATTATGGTGCCGCCGCTGGGCGGCCCCTTTGACAGTGTGGTGATCATGTCGGCCTCGGGTCTGCCCGCGGGGGCCACTGCGATTTTCACTCCGCCCACGGTGGTTCCGGGCGCATCCGGCGCGACTACGGTGCTGACCATTCAGACGGCGGCGCACACAGCCGGCATCCCCGGACACCAGCAGCGCTTCCCGTTCGTACCGATCAGCCTGGCGGCCGGCTTGTGTGTGATGGCCGGACGGCGGAAACGCCTCGTCCGGTCCCTGCCGATTCTGCTGATGATCGCGACCCTGGCGGGGGCGACGTTCATGTTGACCGGTTGCAACGGGGGGTTCTCGGGGCCAGCCCAGAGCGTCTCCATTACGGTCACCGGCACCAGCGGGTCGCAGCATGTCTCCACCACGTTCACCCTGATTGTGAAGTGAGGGGACAGTCATTCTCAAATGCTGGCAGGAACAAATAACGACGCGGCAGATGGCAGACAAGGACAAATCAAGATGCTTAGTCTAATTCGATATCTAATTCGGCGGACCGTGCGGTACGGACTCGTTTTGGGATTGAGCTTGCTCTCCGTGGTGCCGGCGTTGGCCCAGGGCGCGCCCGTTGCGGAACTGGGAGCAGACTACAGCTACGTTCGCGCCAACGCACCGCCGGACGGATGCGGATGCTTTTCCATGCATGGCGCGAACGCCTGGTTCGCCTATAACTTCACCCACTCCTTCGGCGTGGTCGCGGAAGTCAGCAGCCAGCGGGCATCAGACATCGGAGGCTCGGGCCAGGACCTGACCCTCACCTCCTACCTGTTTGGGCCGCGCTACAGTTGGCACAAGTCCGGGCATTTTGCGCCCTTCGCTCAGGTCCTGCTGGGCGGGGCGCATGCCAGCGGAAGCTTTGCCTCGGACAGTTCGGGATTTGCTGGCTCGTCCAACGCCTTCGCCCTGATCGCGGGCGGCGGGCTGGATATAGGAGTTACGCGGCACTTCGCCGTCCGCGCATTGGAAGCGGACTATTACCGCACGCAGTTCACCAATGGATTGAACGACCGGCAAAACAATCTGCGCCTCAGCGCAGGCATGATCTTCCGCTTCGGAGAGAAATAATCACGGACTCATAAGTTTTCCGGCTCAACGGCTTTCGACATTCGGGCCTTTCCTGTAGATATAGATCAACTGTCGAAATATCCCGTTGAGGCGCTGACTTGTTTGAATCCGACTTTCTGACCGCCACGCCGGCGAGCAAGAAGTTGTACAGGGAGCAGATGGCGCGGGTTGCTGAACTGCTCAGCTCGTCACTGCCCAATCATTGTTATAGGGGGAAGAGTCCCTCCGCGCTGTCTGCCTTGATCGATCCCGAATTTCTTCCCGACGCAGGCGCGGCGCCTGAGGCAGTCTTCGACCAGCTGGGAACCATCATCTCTAACTCAGTGGTCGTGAGCCATCCGAATACCGCGGCCCATCTGCATTGTCCGCCACTATTGGCGGCGCTGGCTGCGGAAGCGGTGATCAGCGCTTTAAATCAATCGATGGATTCTTTTGACCAGGCGCCCATGGCCACGCTCCTGGAGCAAAAGTTTGTCCAGTGGCTCACTGCCGAGGCGGGATTCCCCGCCGGC
>DATGYF010000431.1:0-2032 GCA_035298145.1 Terriglobales bacterium
GCCCAGGTGGCCGACGCGGAGCGCAGCCTGGCCTTCGACGTGGGCCAGCAATTCGTCAGCGTGCTGCTGGCGGAATCAACCCTGCAATTTGCCCAGGAGAACTTGAAAGATTTTCAGGGAACCGTCGATATCGCCCAGGCCCAATACAACGCGGGAGCCATCAGCGAAGGCGACTTCCTGAAGATCAAGCTGCAGTTGCTGCAGTTTCAAACCGACGTATCTTCGGCCCGCCTGGCCAAGGTGCAGGCGCTGGTCGGGCTTAGACAGTTGCTGGGTTACGATGCGGCGCCGGCCAATTACGACGTCGTGGGGGACCTGGCATACCAGCCGCTCAAGGGGAACCTGGAGGACTTCCAGGCCCGGGCAATCCGTGAACGTCCTGACTTCCAGGCCGCCCGCCTGGGCGTGACCGCCGCGCAGAGCCAGGTCCTGCTGGCCCAGGCCAACGCCAAGGTGGATGTAAGCGGCACCTCTGACTTCACGCACACCGGCGGGCAGAGTTCTGTTTCGCTCTTCGCCAGCTTCGATCTGCCCATTTTCAATCGCAATCAGGGCGAGATCGCGCGCACTCGCTACGCCCTCACCCAGGCCCAGGAAGCGCAGCAATCGGCCAGCGATACCGTGATGTCCGATGTGGCCAGCGCGTACGAGGCGGTGCGCAGCAACGATGAGATTGTCCAGCTCTACAACTCGGAATATCTGAAACAGGCGCAGGATTCGCGTGACATCAGCGAGTACGCCTACAACCGGGGCGCGGCCAGCCTGCTGGATTTCCTGGATGCGGAACGCAGCTACCGGGCGGCCCAACTGGCCTATCGCCAGGCCCTGGCTTCTTACATGACAGCGCTCGAACAGCTGAAACAGGCGGTAGGAACGAGGAACCTGCCATGAAAATGTGCACGGACACAGCCGGCGTACGCAAAGTCTTCCGGCGATTCTTCGCCCTGGGGATGGCTCTATCGGTGATCACGCTGGCATTCGCCGCTTGCGGGCGGCCGGCAACCGATACCCTAACCGGCCATGCCGCCGCCAAGGATCCCAATCAACCCGAGCTGTTCACTATTCGGCCAGAACAGTTGTCGCACATACAGGTAGTGACGGTTGCACCCACCACTCTGGCGCGCACGCTTCGCCTGACCGGAGCCGTGGCCTACAACAATTTCCGGACGACGCCGGTGATCACTCAGGTGAGCGGCCCGGTCAGCCGCGTGGTGGTCGTTCCCGGCCAGAAGGTACGCCAGGGCCAGCCCATGCTGTACGTGGCCAGTCCTGACTATTCTCAACTGCGCACCAACTATCTGAAGGCCAAAGATGCCTATTCGCTGGCGCAAAAGAATTACGTCAGGTCGCAGGACCTGTACCAGCATCATGCCATCGCGGTAAAGGACCTGGAGCAGGCGGAATCCGCCGAAGTGCAAGCCGGAGGCGACCTGGCTTCGTCGGAAGCGGCCCTGAAGGTCATGGGCGTTACCGACCCGGACGCGATGGAGAAGGGGGCCCCGTCTTACGAGGTACCGGTGCGGGCGCCCATCGGCGGAGAAGTGGTCGAACAGCTGGTTTCCGCCGGACAATTGCTCCAGCCCGGCAATACCCAGTGCTTCACGATTTCCGATACGGGCACGATGTGGGTGCTGGTGAATGTTTATCAGAAAGATTTGCCCTACGTGCGGACCGGAGACCAGGTCACGATTCAAACTGATGCGTATCCGGAAATCTTCCATGGCCGCATTTCGTATGTGGCAGCCGCGCTCGATCCCAGCACCCGCACCTTGACCGCGCGTATCGAGACGCAGAACCCGGGCGGCAAGCTGAAAAAAGACATGTACGTGACCGCGACGGTGTCGGCGGGGAAGATTCAAAACGTCATCGCCGTTCCCGATTCCGCGGTCTTGCGGGACAACGAGAATCAGCCTTTTGTCTATGCCGAGGTTTCCTCCAATCAGTTCGGGCGGCGGCCAGTCACGGTTGGGGAAAGCCAGCAGGGCAAGACTGAGATTACGGCCGGGTTGCAGTCCGGCGACCGGGTTATCGG
>DATGYF010000432.1:0-3995 GCA_035298145.1 Terriglobales bacterium
CTGACCGTCAACGGCAAGACCATGGGCGAGAACACGGCCGAAGCCCCGTGCTGGAATGCCGAGGTAATTCATGGCCGCGACAATCCCATCCGGGAGCATGCCGGCATTGCCGTGCTGCGCGGAAACCTGGCCCCGGGGGGCGCGTTGGTCAAGCCGTCTGCGGCCAGTCCTCATCTGCTTAAGCACCGGGGGCGCGCCGTCGTTTTTGCCGACATCGAAGACTTCAAGAAGCGGGTGGACGATCCTGCGCTGGACGTCGATGAGAATTCGGTGATGGTCCTGCAGGGCGCGGGGCCGAAGGGCTATCCGGGGATGCCGGAAGTCGGCAACATGCCCTTGCCGAAAAAGTTGCTGCAGCGCGGAATCACGGATGTCGTGCGGGTGTCCGATGCGCGCATGAGCGGCACCGCCTACGGGACCGTGGTGCTGCACGTGACTCCGGAATCGGCAGCCGGAGGAGCGTTGGCCCTGGTGCAGAACGGCGATGAAATCGAGCTCGATGTGGAAGCGCGCAAACTCCAACTTTGCGTGACCGAGGAAGAATTGGGCCGCAGGCGCGCGGCCTGGGTGCCTCCGCCGCCGCTGGCGAACGGCGGGTATCAGAAGCTGTACATCGATCATGTTCTGCAGGCGGACCGCGGCGCCGATTTTGACTTTCTGGTGGGCTCGCGCGGAGCGGGCATACCGAGAGAGAGTCATTAGAAGCAAGGACGCTCCTTGGCTGCTAGCTCCTGGCTTCTAGCTATTCAGCCTTGAGACAACAGCGGGAAGTCAGTCGCCAGCAGCTAGTCGCCAGAAGCTAGGAGCCAGAAGCCTACATGAAGGGAAAAGTCGCCATCGTGACCGGAACCACCGGCATAGGGCGCGCCATCGCCAGGCGCTTTGCTGCGGGTGGCGCTCACGTTCTGGCCTGTGGCATCGATGTCGCCGCAAACCGCGAACTGGCCCGTGATGCCGCGGCGAAAGAGCTGAGCGTTCGCGTTGAAGAATGTGACGTCACTCAGGTCGATGCCGTGCAGGCTGTGGTCGCCAAAGCTGCCAACGAATTAGGCGGTCTCGACATCATCGTGAATGGCGCTGCTTTTCATCCCTTTGGCACCGTGGTGGAAACCGATCTCGAAAGCTGGAACCGGTGCATGATGGTGAACGTCGCCAGCATTTATCTACTGGGACACTTCGGAATTCCAGAAATGAAAAAGCGCGGCGGAGGCGCGATCATCAACCTGGCGTCGGTTCAGGGACATGCCTGCCAGCGCGGGGTCGCGGCCTATGCCGCGTCGAAAGGCGCCGTCCATAGTCTCACCCGCGCCATGGCGCTCGACCATGCCGCCGACAATATTCGAGTGAATTCGATCAGCCCAGGATCCATCAACACACCCATGCTCGAGCGGTCAGCAGCAAACTTCGCACCCGGAGTACCCCTGGAAGAGGTGTTCCAGCGTTGGGGCCAGGCTCATCCCATCGGTCGGATCGGGACGCCGGAAGAAGTGGCGGAGCTGGCGGCGTTCCTGGTTTCAGACAAAGCAGCGTTCTGCACCGGCGGCGACTACCTGGTGGATGGCGGTCTGCTGGCCGGCATCGGGGTACAGTGATCGCTGGACCCGTCGCCTCGCCACCAGTTTGTATCGCGCCGACGGGCGACCGTTGTGGCGAAGGCGCGGTCTGGCATGCAGCGCATTCCGCAGTTTACTGGACCGACATCAACCGCTTTCTCATCCATCGGCTCACCTTGGCCAACCGGTGCGTCCGCACCTGGTTTTTTGACGAACCCGTAACCGCCCTGACTTTGACCGATCGTGACGACGTGCTGGCCGTGGTGCTCGGCTCCAGCGTGATCTTGTGGGAGCCCGCATCGGACACTCGCCACAAACCTATTTTTCAGCTCGCGGGATGGCCCTCAGTCCGGCTCAACGACGGGCGCGCCGATCCCCGCGGCTCGCTGTGGGTGGGCTCCATGCGCAACAACGTCAACCCGGATGGATCGTCGCGGGAGGCAGGAGGAAAAGATGGCATTCTCCACCGCATCGATCCGGACGCGGGCCTCTCCGTTCACCGCCGCGATATAGGAATCTCCAACACGCTGGTCTGGAGCCCTGACCGGCGTCGTTTCTATTTTGGAGATTCACTGGCGAACACAATCTGGTCGTATGACTATGACCGCGACACAGGGGCGATTCAAAATGAGGCTGTCTTCTTTGCCGGCTTCGGCCGAGGACTTCCCGATGGATCGACGGTAGATGCCGATGGTTATCTCTGGAACTGCCGCTATGACGGCGGTTGCATTGTGCGCCTTTCTCCGGACGGAAAGATCGATCACGTGATCGAGATGCCGGTGAGAAAGATTACGACCTGCACATTTGGGGGCGCGGATCTAACGACGCTGTTTGTCACCACCGCCTCGGTTGACGCTGCTCCGGCCGAGCGCCTGGCGGGCGGATTGTTTGGGATTCAGTGCGAGGTCAGCGGGCAAGCCGAAAACAGGTTTCGTGTGTTTGGCCTTTAGCCGGGCGCTCGTCTCAGGGGCCTGTGCCAGGCGCGGCCACCAGCGCCTCACGGTGCGGCAATTCGGATGGGGACCTGCTGTTTCAGCCGACTCGACCTGCGCCGCTTACATTTCGGCATTTCCGGGACAGCAGTCGCTAGCTCGAATGCTGCCGGCGAAAAGTCTCCAGGCATTTTTTTGCTGTCTCGAATTCGGAGAACCTGCTGCCTTCCTGCTCGACCAGATAATATTCGACGCCACCAACACTCTCTGCCGCGGCAAAGATGCCTTTCCAGTCCGCGGCGCCCTCTCCAAACAAGACCGTGTACCCCTTGTCCTCGCCTGGCGCCCAATCCTTGCAGTGGATCGACTTGATTCTTCCCGGGTTGGCGCGAATCCACGCGACCGGGTCGGACCCCGTTTTAAGACATGTGCCCACATCGAGCTGCAGGGCGATCGACGGCTTCGTGTTGGCCGCCAGTATTTCGATGGGCCGCTTGCCCTCGACCGGAGTAAACTCGCGCTCGTGGTTGTGGTATCCCGTCTTCAGGCCGGCCGGCTCGAGTTGTTCGGCGGCGGAATTCAAGCTCTCGGCAACTTCCTTCCATCCCTCCAGACCCGGCTTGGGGTCAGAACTCGACATGATCATGTACTTGCTTCCCAGAATCAGGTTCATGTCGCGCGCCTTCTTGAGATTCTCCGGGGTGAAGTAGGTGTGGCTGTTGTGGGTGGAGTAGCAGCGGATGCCCAGATCATCCAGAGCCTTTTTCATCTCCCGGGTTTGGGCTTCGGTCCAATCGAAATAGGGAGCGTAGAATTCGACGCCCTGGTATCCCATCTGCGCGACTTCGAGCACCGTGCCCTGGAGATCGCTCTTCATCGCATTGCGTACGGAATAAAGTTCGAGGCCCACGGGAATCGATGTCGCCGCGAGAGCACGCAGCGACCAGGGCAGCATGGCAGACAAGGCCAGGAAAGAGCGGCGGGAAAGAGAGCGCGTCGGCATAGGCGGAATCCTAACTCAAAATCGGGGGGACTTCATGAAGATTTGACAGGCTGTTGTTTTGCGGCCTTTGCGGCTTTCCTTCGCGTCCTTTGCGGTTCAGGTGTTTTGCTCGGCCACGCTAGATATCAAACCCTTTACCGCAAAGAACGCAAAGAAAGCCGCAAAGGCCGCAAGGAATGCGCGGTCATGATCGCAATAACAACGCCTCAGCTGATCGCCAGCTTCTTCTGCATTTCTTCCAGAGACAAGCCTTTGGTTTCCGGATAAACCAACAGCACAACAAAGAACTGCAGCACCATCATCACAGCAAAGAAGACGAAGGGATACGCACCCGAAGAGGCAGCCATCAACGGGAAGATGAGAGAAATGGCCGCATTCATGAACCAGTGCGAGAAACTTCCCAGACTCTGGCCCTTGGCCCGAACCGAATTGGGGAAGACCTCCGAGAGATAAACCCAGATCACGGCCCCCTGGGAAAAAGCGAAAAACGCGATGTAGCCGACCAGC
>DATGYF010000433.1:0-9239 GCA_035298145.1 Terriglobales bacterium
ACGCGATGTAGCCGACCAGCAGCCAGACCAAAAGGTTCTGATGCTGGCCGGTAAAAAAGATGATCGAGACTCCCGCCAGGCACGCGGCGGTCCCAACCGAACCGACCAGCAGAAGAGTCTTGCGCCCTAGCCGGTCAATCACCGACATTGCGATCATGGTGAAGAGCAGGTTGGTGGCGCCGATCGCGACCGCCTGCAGGTTTCCTGACACCTTGCTGAAGCCGGCGTGGGCGAAAATATCATTCAGGTAATAGAGGATGGCGTTGATACCCGAGAGCTGGTTGAACAATCCAATGCTGACCGCCAGGAAAATCGGTAACGCGAATTTCCGGGAAAACAGTTTTTCCGTGGCCTGGCTTTGCTCGATGCCGATGGAGGCCACAATTTCCTGCAAGTCATGCTCATAGTTTTCGTCCCCGGTGGCCTGCAGGACGGTACGCGCCTCCTCGACGCGTCCTTTCTTCACCAGCCAGCGCGGGCTGCGCGGAATGGTGAAGAGCATGACGAAGAACAGAGCTGCGGGAAGGGCAGTGACGCCCAGTTCCCATCTCCATTCCATCGCCCCGAGATGTTGCAGGCTGATGATGTAATTTGAGAAGTAAGCCACCAGAATTCCGAACACCACGTTGAACTGGAAAAAGCCCACCAGGCGGCCGCGCAATTTGGCCGGCGAAACTTCCGCAATGTACATGGGCCCGAGCACCGAAGAGCCGCCTACGCCCAGCCCGCCGATGAAGCGGAACACCACCAGGGCATGCCAGTTCCAGGCGAAGGCGCAGCCCAGCCCGGAGATGAGGTACAAAACCGCCATTACGCGCAGGCTGTCGCGGCGCCCGAAACGCTCCCCTGGAATTCCCGCCAGCATCGCACCCAGGACCGTCCCGCAGAGTGCGCTGAACACCGTGACCCCCAACAGAAAAGGCGTGAGGCTGTAGGTCTGGGTAAGAGCGCCGGTGGTACCGGAGATGACTGCGGTGTCAAAGCCGAACAGGAGGCCGCCGAGTGCGGCCACCACCGTACTCTTCATCAAAGTTGCGTTCAGTTTCATGCGGACTCCACCCGTGTAGAAACTTGTGTCCGTTCCCGGCGGGCCTGGGCAGACCACAAGTTATCACAGAGCAAACATCAATTCATTGGACTGAATAGCGAGCCTCGGGAGAATATGGATGTGGAGGCTGAATGGATCGCGCAAACTCCTCGCAGATCAAAGCTGTGATTCTGGACTACGGCGAAGTACTCTGCTATTCGCCGTCCGCGCAGGAATGGGCCCGCATGGCCGGTGTGTTTGGGGTTGACCCAGCCGCATTCCGCAAACTCTGGGACCGTAATCGACTGCTCTATGACCGCGGCGATCTTTCGCCCGAGGCCTACTGGTCGGCGGTGGCCAAGGATGCCGGCACGCAGCTGGCGCCTCAGCAACTGCCGTTGCTTCGCCAGTGGGATGTGGAGATGTGGGCCCACGAAAACCCCATCATGGTGGCGTGGTTGAAGCAGATTCATTCCTCCGGAATCAGGACCGGTCTTCTTTCCAACATGCCCCACGATATGATCCGGCACGTGCGCCAGAAGTTTGCCTGGCTGGAGCACTTTGATCATCAGACGTTCTCGGCCGAAGTAAAGCTCATCAAGCCCGATGCCGCCATCTACGAGCACAGCCTGCGCGGGGTTGAGGTGCGGGCCTCCGAAGCTCTCTTTGTGGACGACAAGGAGCCCAACGTTAAGGGCGCCCTCGCGGTGGGCATGCGCGCCCTTCAGTTCCGATCGCTGGAACAGTTCGTGAGCGAACTCGAGAAGTTGGGCTCTTCGGTGTTGCCGCCTTCGGAAGTCTCTCCGGTGAAGGGGCGGAACTGATCGCAGCCGGTTCCCCCCCGATTGTGGGTCATCCCGAGCGCGGCTCGAGCCGCGCTGGCGCGGTGAGAGCAAGTCGAGGAACCCCCTACCTGGCCGGAGACGCATTCGCGCAGGGGTTTTCCTCCTCGACTTCGCGAACTGCGGGTTCCTGGAACGTTGAAACCTTGGATATGGCGATCGCTCCCCGGGATTGCGAGGGCAGGATGCCCACGCGACAGCCGGCGGGACGCCGGCGCTACACGGCCTTTGCGGGCGTCTCGATCATGGCCTGGGCCGCCAGTATGAAACCGATCGTATGTGCCATGCCGGCGTGCCAGGGCGCGGGGCAAGTCATCTGCGGCGTGTGATCGGGAATAACTACGCCATCAAAGTTGTTTTTCGCCAGGATGGTGAGGATGCGAATCATATCCACATCGCCCTCATCGATGAACGTCTCGCGGTAGCTCGGCACTTTTCCCACCACGTTTCGCAGATGGATGTAAGCGATTTTTCCCTGCCGGCTGTAACGGTCAACCGCCTCGTAGATGTCCCCTTCGGTCATCTCGGCCAACGTTCCCACGCATAGTTCCAGGGCGTTGCTAGGGCTGGGCGCCAGGTCAATCAGGCGTTGATACATGCCCGGCTGGTAAACCAGGCGAGGCTGCCCGCGCATGGTGGGCATGGGAGGATCGTCGGGATGCGCGGCCAGTCGCACGCCCGACTCTTCGGCGACCGGTACAACATCGTGTAGGAACCTGTCGAGGCGTCTCCACAACTCTTCATGGGAAATGGCAGGCAGCGTACCCGGTGGCGCGCCGGGATCGTAAACCATGTTCCAGACCATTCCCCTCGGGATGGGGACATCGTCGGCGGGGCCGTCCATGCCGACGGTGAGCGCGTGGCCGCGTCCCAGAGGTGCGGTTACGCGTCCGCACACGCCGGCCAGGCTGAAGTTGTATCCCAGTACCGGGATGCCGGCTTCGCCCATGCGGCGAATAATCGTTTTGACCTTCTCGATTTGCTGCGATCGCTGCGGGCCGTCGAGCAGAATGTCATGCCAGTGCGCGGGGTCGAGATTCTCAATCGCAGCCAGGACTAGGCCCGCATCCTCAATCTCACGGCGCAGGGTCTTGAGTTCTTCGACCGTCCACAGCTTCTCGGGATCCCCCGCCCTCCCCCAGGGTTCGTACTTCCCACCCGTGGGCTGATTGTCGCGGGGGTTGGTCGCGCCCTGGTTGAAATAGTCAACCAGGTGGACAACCACATGCGTGCAGCCCGCCTGGCGCGCGAAGTCGTAGTAGTCGCGCGTCAGCATGTGGCGATACAGCCCCAGGCCAATTTTCATAAACGACTACCGAGCGGAAGTTTCGGGGACTGTCATACGAAGTAAGCGCTGGATTTCTTTGCGTCCTTCGCGGATGTTCTTTGCGCCCTTTGCGGTTTAAGATTTTTCAGGTGATGTAGGCAAAAATCAAACGCTCTACCGCAAAGGACGCTAAAAACCCCGCAAAGAACGCTAAAAATCCTGCCCTACTTTCCCCGTGCCTTCGCGATCCTCTCGACAAACTGTTTCGCCGAGTCCGTGACCAGTTGCAGGTTACCTTTCTCGGCTCCAGCGGTCAGGCTGCCCCCGACGCCCACCGCCACCGCGCCCGCCTTGATCCAGTCGGCTACGTTGTCGATGCTCACGCCGCCCGTCGGCATCAGGGAAGCCTGGGGCAGCGGTCCCTTCGCCGCTTTCACGAAAGCAGGTCCCAGCGTTTCGCCGGGAAAGAGTTTTACGATGTCGGCGCCACATTCCATTGCGTCCACGATCTCGCGCATGGTTCCGGCCCCGGGCATATAAGGGACCTGATAGCGGTTGCACAAGCGCGCGGTTTCAACACTCACGGACGGACTGACAATGTATTGCGCCCCGGCCAGTATGGCGATGCGGGCCGTCTCCGGGTCGAGAACCGTTCCCGCGCCGATGAGGATTTCGCCGGAAGTGTATTTCCGGGAGAGAGCTTCGATGACGGCAGCCGCGCCCGGGACTGTGAACGTGATCTCAATCGCGGCCGCGCCCCCGAGGGCGCAGGCTTCCGCGATACGCGCGGCCTGGTCCGAGCTATGGGTCCGTACGATGGCGACCAGCCCCGATTCAATTACCCTTCCGAGAACCTTCAGCTTCAGCATAGTCATGGTGATTGTGTGAGCGGGACTCTTATCGTGTCCTTTTCGCCCGACCCAAGATAGTAATGCAAAACAGGGCAGCGTCCTAGCCCAGCAACCTTGGCGTCCTTTGCGGCGTTTCTTTGCGAACTTTGCGGTTTAAGACTTTTTACACTGGTTGAGCAAAGTCAGACCCTCACCGCAAAGGGCGCAAAGAAAGGCCGCAAAGAACGCCAAGCGAGTCAGCCAGTTGAATCAGGCCCTGCCGTATTCGGGCTGTGCGGACCTGGTTTGATTTACAATCCTTGGCTGCGCACGCCAGCCTCCAGGGATGCCGGGATGAAGACCACCCAGACCATTGAGTATTCCGAAGCGAGCCGGATCATCGAAAGGATTGTCGAGAAAGCGTTGGCCATGCGGAAGGCCGCGGTGATTGCAGTGGCCGACTCGCATGGCGAGCTGATTGCCTTCGCTCGCATGGACGGCGCTCCGCTGTCTTGCATTCGCATCGCCGCCAACAAGGCTTGGACGGCCGCGCGGGAACGCAAGCCAACCCAGGACATCGGAGACCGGGTCCGTCATCCGAAGAAGGGTCACGATATTGCCTACTATGGCGATCCGAAGTTTGTCGGTTGGGGCGGCGGCATTCCGGTATGGAGAGACGGCGAGGTAGTCGGCGCGGTGGCCGTCAGCGGGCTTTCATCGAGCGAAGACGTCGTTTTGGCCAAACTGGGCATTGAGCTAATCGAGGGCAAGGATAGGAAGAAGCGGCGCTGACCGGAGACTTGAAGGTAAGACTCATAAACCATCCGAGGGAACCATCCAGGGACATGACAAAGACGACGGTAACTTTTGGCGAAATCATGTTGCGGCTCGCACCGCCGGGCTTCGAAAGAATTCTGCAGACCGGGCGGTTCGTCGCAACTTTCGGCGGCGGCGAGGCCAACGTTGCGGTGGCGCTGGCGCAGTTAGGTCTGCCTGCGGCTTTCGTGACTGTTCTTCCTGACAAGAATCCGGTGGCCGACGCTGTCGTCGGCGAACTGCGCCGCTTCGGCGTGGACACTTCGCGGATCGTCCGCGGCAAAGGGCGCATGGGCGTCTATTATGTCGAGGCCGGCGCCAACCAGCGCCCTTCAAAGGTGGCGTACGATCGCGACTACAGCGCCATCGCACTGGCCAAACCCGGAGACATCAACTGGGAGCGTGCTCTCGAAGACGCAGGCTGGTTTCATGTGACCGGCATTACGCCCGCCATCAGCAGTTCGGCGGCTGAGTTGGCGCTCGAAGCGGCGAAGAAGGCGCAAGCCAAAGGCATCACTGTATCCTGCGATTTGAACTATCGGAAGAACCTGTGGAAGTGGGGCAAGCCGGCTGCGGAAGTCATGCGCGAGCTGGTAAAGAATATCGATATCGCGATCGCCAACGAAGAAGACGTGCAGATGGCGCTCGGCATCGCGGCTGATGTGGACGTTCACTCCGGCCAGCTGGATCGCGCACAATATCAGAAGCTCACCGCGAAGGTTCTGGCCGAGTATCCGAACCTGAACGCCATCGCCATCACCTTGCGGGAGTCCAAGAGCGCGTCGCACAACGGTTGGTCCGCCTGCCTCAATGACCGCCAGGGATTCAGCGTAAGCCGTTCCTATGAGATCACTCATATCGTGGACCGCGTAGGTTCGGGCGACTCGTTTGCGGCTGGCCTGATCTACGGTTTTCAAATGCTGCCCACGCATCAGGAAGCACTCGAATTTGCCGTGGCCACAAGCTGTCTGAAGCATTCCCAGCAAGGCGACTTCAGCCGCTCTACCGTGGACGAAGTGAATGCGCTACTCAAGGGTGACGGCTCAGGAAGAGTGCAGCGCTGAAGAATTCTCAAACCAAGGCAGGGAGGTCTGGTTTGGTCCTGCACCATCAAAGTTAAAGGCGTCGGACAGGAGTGTCCGACCCACACAACAGCTACAGCTTTACCCATCCCCGAGATGCCGTTGAGCGCTCGACCGCGTCCAGCACTCTCTGCACGGCAACCGCATCATCAAAATCCGGGTAGCGCGATTCTTTGCGCGCCAGAGCTTTCAGAAAATCTCCCAGGACAGCAATGAAGGTGTGTTCGTAGCCGATGATGTGGCCGGGCTTCCAGAAATTGTCAGAATAAGGATGGTCCGGACCCGTCACCGTGATGTTCTTCATGCCCTGCTGGTTGGGCGGTTCGGCGGCATCGTAAAACTCCAGCTGGTTCATCTGCTCCAGATTGAAACGTAGCATGCCCTTCGACCCGTTGATCTCGAAGGCGTGACGATTGCGGCAGCCGACGCCGTAGCGAGTGGCTTCGAACGTCCCCACACTCCCGTTGGCATAGCGGGCCAGAAAAAACGTGGCATCGTCCACGTCGCGGCCGGGGACAAACGTATGCATCATGGCCGTCAACTCCGTAATCGGTCCATTGAGGTAGAGCGCCGAATCGATGGAATGGGAGAGCAGATCTCCAGCCGCTCCCAGCCCGGACTCGGAACGCCTGTAGCGCCAGGTTGCAGCCTTGCTGGGATCGTTTCCCGACTGATTCAAATACAGAGCACGGTAGTGATAGGTTTGGCCTAAGCGGCCTTCACCAATCAGCCGTTTGGCGAAGACGACGGCCGGAATTCGCCGGTAGTTGAACCAGACCAGATTGGGGATCTCACCTATCGCCTCCGCCATGCTCTCGGCCTCCGGCAGGGAAGTGGCCAGGGGCTTCTCGCACCACACCATTTTCCCGGCCCGCGCCGCGGCTATGGCAACAGGCGCGTGCAGGATGTTGGGCACGGCTATATCGACAACATCGATGTCGGGACGCGCCACCACAGCCTGCCAAGCGGTCGAGACTTCCTCCCATCCCCATTGTGCCGCCGCGGAGTCAAGCTTGGCTTGGTTCCGTCCGCAGATTACCTTCAATCTCAAATCGTAGGGGACGTCGAAGAAGTGTGTGACCTGGCGAAAGGCGTTGGAATGCGCCTTGGCAATGGAACCACTGCCGATCATTGCGACATTCAAGGCCTGCTTGAGCGAGGGCATCAGACCGACAATACTACGTGGACACTACAGCCTGCGCCAAAGCCAAAATGCCCCACCGGCCGCGGGACGACGCGACAGATGGGGCACCTTCGGCCGTAAACTTATTTTGCGGCGCGAACCATTGTTAGTTGTTCCAGACGATTTCCGCTTTCTTGGCGTACATATGCTCTTTCTTCAGCATGCGGGCTGAATCGCCCAGGGGAACGACATACGCCGGCGTGGACACTTCCCACAGCGGCCTCACACCGTGAGCTTGCACACTGGTGGACTGCTCCATGATGTTTTGGTGCCGCCCCAACTCCGTTTGAGAAGCATGCCCAGCATGGCTCCGAAAGTCGTACACTACCGGTTCAGCGCTCATTCCGACTCCGCCGACCGAGGCCTGTCCAAAGGCCGCACCAGCGAAACAAAGGAAGCTCAATACCAGCAACGTTGTCTTCATCAAAATGCCTCCGACCTTTGGCAGAATCCAGGATCGAGCCGCGAAATGTCGCCTCGATTCCTGCTACCTGTTTTGACTCCACCATGACAATACGCAAGCCGGATACCAAACCTTCCGGAAGTGCTATCTAGGCTTTTGGGAGGGCGATGCGGAATGCAGTGAAATTGTTTGCACAATCGTGGCGGAACCAGCCTCGGGAATCCCTTGCCTGGAGCGGGATGCAGCCGGTCCGGCGGCTCTTCCGCCCCCGCCGCATTCCGTGCAAAGAGCTGCTGCTCGATCAAACGTGCCCTCGCTTCGCACTCCTGCGTTGGAAGGGCTTGACGTCCGCTTTCACGCAAAGAATCCATCGCGCGCGGGTAAGTCCCCGGCCGGCAAGTTGAAGCAGTGGGGCTTAGGTGGCGTGACTAAGGTAACCTCCCTCTGGCACCAGTGGGCCATTCTGCAAGCGGGGCAGGCCGCTTACGATCGCATCATTCCGGATGGGAGGGTCAAATGGATAACATATCGATCCGGGACGGACTGCTGGCCGCGCTGACCGAGCGCTACGAAGCAGATCCCGCCCACTTCGTCAGCTTGCCTAGACAGATCGTGGATTCCTCATCGGCGCGAGCAGTAATCGCCGACCTGAGGAATGAGGGCTACGTCGAGGAGCAGGAGCGCGGCGTCATCCGGTTCACACGGCGCGGCTATGAGTCGCTCCGCGAACGTTTCGATGCCGCCGGGGACGAATCCAGAGTACTGCTCGCGGTCTAGCCTTACCACAGCCCATGTAGGGACGGGTCTCCGACCCGTCCACGCCGAGCAAAGCTCGGCTAGGTGTTGATCGCAGTTCCCGGCTCCAGCCAGCGCACCCGGTCATTCACTTCAGCCGCCCCGAAAGTTTGCGAAATCTCCGCCCGTGACTTACTGACGTCTTTCCAGCCTTCGCGCTTTTTGCCGTTGGATTCACGGCAATTGCGGGAGGGGTGTGCCTGGGCCCCCATGTCATATACTTCAACGCGCGGTTGGAAGTCTCGCCAGCCGAGCTGCACAAATCCAGGCCGAGGCTGTCTATATGCCACAAGACGCTCCCCAGAAATCGCCTCGCGGATTGACCGCAGTTGCTGTGTTCCTGCTCTTTGGAGCAGCGATGGCTGCACTCGCGGGAACGACCCTGGTTTTGCCCGCGACAATTCTCGACCGCGCCTGGCGTCTGAATCCGGTCGCCTACGCGCAACTCGCCCCCCTGGGCACGCCCGTCGGCATCGCCTTCTTATTGCTGGCTCTGGTTCTTGCGGTGGCTGCGACCGGCTGGTGGCGCCGTCGCCGCTGGGGATGGATACTGGCAGTAGTCATCATTGCCATTCAGCTACTGGGAGATTTCCTGAATCTGCTAAGCGGCGACGTAACGCGCGGCGGAACCGGCGTACTGATCGCGGGTGCCTTGCTCTTCTACATGACGCGCCCGCGGGTCAGAGCGGCGTTTGTACGGGATTAATATCTTCGCGGCAGTCTGTGAACTTCCGGAATCGTGTCGAGGCGAGAGGGCAAACTCAGCTCCGAAGATATTACCGGCGAGGATCCGACACGCGCAGGAACGGATTCACCACGCGGACCCCATCGATTTCCCGCGATTGTTGGAAAGTCTCGGAGAGTAGAACGCCGCAGCCAGCCTGTTTGGCCGACCGTAGAATCAGCGCGTCCCAAAAAGAAAACCCGTGCAACCGGTGAAGGTCAATGGCCGCCAGGATGTCGGCAACATCCGGCGCAGCGACATCGAATGCGG
>DATGYF010000434.1:0-5932 GCA_035298145.1 Terriglobales bacterium
TATTGGATATGGGTGAGCGCCCGCTTTGGAATGCTGACGACCAGCGCAGCCGGCTTGACGAGCTGACCGCCAGCACCACGAATCCTGCAAAAGATCTTCCTCTTCGCCGCGACGTCCGCCTGCTCGGCACCTTGCTGGGGCGCGTCCTGGTGGAACAGGTGGGTGAGTCGCTACTGGGTGTGGTCGAGGAGTTGCGGCGCATTTTCATTCAGCATCGCGAGCAGCCGCGCCCGCACACCGCCTCACCGGATTTTCAGGACCCGCTGCTCAATCAGGCGCGGAACCTGATCTCCCGCCTCAGCATCGATGAGGCGCATCGGGTGACTAAGGCCTTTGCGATTTATTTTGAGCTCACGAACCTGGCGGAAACCAATCACCGCAAGCGAAGACGGCGCGCCGCCAAACTGCATCCTGAGCAGCCTCCGCTGGAGGGGTCGTTCCGCGGCACTTTCCGGCGCATGCGAGCCGCCGGGATTGACGCCAGCCAGGCGCTGGAGGTCCTGCGCAAAATAAAAGTCATGCCGGTTTTCACGGCGCATCCCACTGAAGTCGCCCGCCGGACGGTTCTACTCAAGCGCCGCCGCATCGGCAAACAACTGGAACGACTGGACCGCCTGCCTCTGACCGAGGCCGATGCCAGCCGGTTCGAGGCGCGAATCTTCGGTGAGGTGACTTCGTTATGGCAGACCGACGAAGTACGTTTGGAAAAGCCCCTGGTGACCGATGAGATCCGCATGGGCCTCGATCACTATCCATTTTCGCTGTTCGCCGCCCTGCCGCGTCTGTATGACGAAGTGGTCGATTCCCTGCGCGCGGTCTATGAAATCGATCTGAGCTACTCTGAAGTCCCAGATCTGCTTTTTTTCGGCTCGTGGATCGGCGGCGACCGCGACGGCAATCCTTTCGTCACGCCGGGATCTACACGGGAAGCACTGCAGCGTGCCCGCAATGTGATCATCGGCCACTACATCACCGAACTGGAACGCGCTACCGACCAGCTTAGCGCCTCCATCCGCCAGGTAAACGTTTCCGACGCAGTCCGCGCGCGGCTGACGGCCTACAGCACCCAGATGGGCGACGAGTATGCGCGCCACTCGCGGATCTCGAGCTCTGAACTTTATCGTCGCCTGCTCAGCCTGATCGTCGTTCGTTTGCGGCATAGCCGCGAAGGGGTTGAACCGGCAAAGTCGTATCCGTCCGCCAAAGAATTCGAAAACGACCTTCTGCTGATCCGCGAGAGCCTGGCGGCAAATCACGGGCTGCGGCTAGCCGAGCTGGTTATTGATCCGCTACTGCGCCAGCTGCGCGCTTTTGGATTTCATCTTTCGACCCTCGACATCCGGCAGCACGCGCGCCTGCACGCCCAAGCGCTGGCCGAGATGGAAGCCAATGTAGGCGCGAGCTTCCCGCTCGTGCTGGCCACGCCGGCGCCACTTCCGCACGAGCGGGACGCTCGCGCCCACACTCAAGCACTTTCCGCCTCGACTCAGGACGTTCTCGACACCCTGCGCGAGATCGCCGAGTTAAAGAAGGTCTATCCCGCATGCGCGATTCGCAGCTACATCATCAGCGGAGCGCAGACGGAAGCCGACGTCTTGACGGTCACGAAACTGGCTGCCGCCTGCGGCGTGCGCATCGCAGCTTCCGCGGATGACCCGGGACTGATGCCGGTCCCGCTTTTCGAGTCTATTGATGCCCTGCGCACTTCCGCATCGGTGATGGAGCGCATCTGGCGCGCTCCAGACTACCAGCCTGTGCTCGATTCCTGGGGACGCTGGCAGGAGGTCATGCTGGGTTATTCCGATTCCAATAAAGACGGCGGCATGTTGACCAGCATCTGGGAGTTATACAAGGCGCATCACGACCTTCATCGCGCGGCGCGCGAGTGCAAGGTGAAGCTCCGCCTCTTTCACGGCCGCGGCGGCACAGTCGGGCGCGGGGGCGGCCCCACTCACACCGCGATACTGGCCCAGCCAGTGGGAGATTTTTCCGGCGAGATTCGCATCACCGAGCAGGGTGAAGTGCTCAATTGGAAATATGCCGACCCGGTGCTGGCGGAGTGGAACCTGGAGATCATGATTGCATCCTGCCTGGAAGCGCTCACTCGTACCCGTGGGCCGGCGCCTGGGGCCGATCAGCGCTGGGCGCCGGCCATGGAACAGATGTCGGCCGATGCCTTCGCCTTCTATCGCCGCAACATCGCCGAGAATGCCGAAGTGATCGAATATTTCGAACAGGCGACGCCAGTGAATGAACTGGAACACGCGCGCATCGGCTCCCGTCCTCCGCGCCGAGGCCAGAGCCGCCGGCTTGAAGATCTCCGCGCCATACCCTGGGTCTTTGGCTGGATGCAAAGCCGCCACGCCGTCCCCGCATGGTTCGGCGTAGGACATGCACTGGAGCGCTTCGCGGGTCAGGACTCCGCAAATCAAGCCCTGCTCTGTGAGATGATGCGAAGTTTCCCGCTATTCTCTGACTTGATCCGCAATGTGGAACTGGCCATGTCCAAAGCCGACCTGACCATCGCGCGCCTCTACGCTGAACTTGTCCCCGACCTGGACTTGCGTGAGCGGGTGTGGGCAATGCTGGTGGACGAATTTGAGCGCACCCGCCGGATGGTTCTGAGCGTCACCGATCAGGGCGAACTGCTGAAAGGCAATCCCGTGCTCGCGCGCTCGATCCGCTTGCGCAATCCTTACGTGGACCCGATGAGCCTGGTGCAGGTCGAACTCCTGCGCCGCAAACGGTCAGGTGGAAACGTGGACGGCGTGGACTATGCACTGGGCGCGACCATCAACGGTATCGCCGCAGGCCTGCACAACACCGGCTGACCGCAGTGGCGGTTCAATCTGAAATTCATCGAGTGTCATTCTGAGCGGAGTAGCTGCTTCGCAACGCGAAGCAGCCGCGCAGTCCAAGGACCCCTACTTTCACGGTTTAGCCGAATCGCACGAGCGAATTGCTCCGGTCAAGTTACGACGTCGTGATGATGGGGATCCTCCGACTCCGACAGTTCATTCGCGAGCGAATGAACTGTCTGCGCTCAGGATGATACTGCGTTGGGGTCGGCGCTAACGCCCGGCCGCCGCCAGTTCCCTTTGCGTGCTGGGCTCGTACTCGACGATGTATCCGGCGACGGCGCTGGCCGCCACCGTGAGCGGACTGGCCAAGTACATCTGTCCGGGGCCGCTGCGGCCGGGGAAATTGCGGTTCTGGGCGCTGATCACCACCTGCTCGGGCCGCGTGGTCACTCCCGGGCCGGCGTTGATGCACGCGCCGCAACTGGGCTCGATCACGTGCGCGCCCGCTTTCTGGAAGATCTCCAGATAGCCCTGGCGAATGCAATAATCGCGCGTCTCCTGCGATCCAAACTGGATATAGAATTTCACTGAATCAGCCACGCGCTTGCCCTGCTTCAGCGCATCGGCCAGGACTCTGGCATACATATCCATGTCTTCGTTCTTGCCTGCGGTGCAGGTGCCGCCGTAGGCCAACTCAATCGGAACTGGCGTATTTAGCTCGCGAACATATTTGCCGTTGCCGGGATCGCCCGGTGTTGCCACCATGGGTGTGATTTCGGCGGCGTCGAGTTCAATGGTGTGCGCGTACTCGGCGCCGGAGTCGCTGTACAGGCCTTCAATCAACGACTCGGCTTGCTTGCGGTCCATGCCGCGCCGCTCCACCAGGAAATCGACTGCTTTCCGGTCAGGGGCGACGATGCCGGTGAAACCGCCGATTTCCGCTGCCATGTTGGTCATGGTGGCGCGCTCGTCCACGCTCAATTCTTCGATGGCCTCGCCCGCATACTCCATCACCTTGGCCAGGGCCTTGCCGCTGCGCACGTAGTCGAGGCTCAGAATTTTAAGGATGAAATCCTTGGCAGTCACATTGGGATGCTTCCTGCCGCGGATGGTGATCTTCACCGATTCCGGCACCTTGACTCGCACGTCTTTCGTTATCCAGGAATTGAAAACGTCGGTGGTGCCGATGCCGAAGGCCACGCATCCGATTGCGCCTACATGTGGAGTGTGCGAATCGGAGCCGATGTTGAGTTGTCCCGGCAGCGCGTAGCTCTCCAGCACGATGGAGTGGCAGATGCCCTCCGAGCCCTTGCGGTCTTTCAACTCGCCGTGCAGCTTGATTCCCTGCTTCGCGGCGAAATCCTGCTGCTTCAGTTTGAGTTGCGTGGCCAGGTCGAGCAGGCCCAGTTTCTTTTTTTCCTCCGAGATGACTTCATCGAGAAAGGTCAGGTGGTCGCGGAAGAACAGAATGCTGGAGGGATCGTTGACTTTAGCATCCTTGCCCACGTAGCGCTCGAAGAAGATGGCCGCCATGGGCGTGACGTATTCGTGGCTGAAGCGCAGGTCGGCGCGGGCGAAGCCGGTGTCGCCGGGCTTTGCGTAGCCTGCCAACTCTCTAGCGGAGCCTTGCTCCGCTGGACGGGCGGGGACGCCCGTCCCTCCATTTCCTTGCGCATCCAGCATGTGCCGGGCGAAGATTTTCTCTGCGACCGTCATGGGCCGCTTCGCCGTTTTGATCGGTGGCAGAAACACTTTCTTCTGCAGGCGCGCCACATTGAAGGGAAACAGGCCGCCGTACTCGATCACCTGCCGCGTAATCTCATCTTCACCTTTGGTGAATTCGGTGAGCGGGATTTCCTCTCCCGCCCGGACTTTGTCAATCAGTGAGAAGTTGGTCGAGGTCAGCAGGCCCAGGTTCTGGCAGTTCTGTTTGTAAATGCGTTCAATGTTCTCGGCGATCACCAACTGAATCCCGGCACACATCTCGGCGTAGGGCGATTGCTCCCGGCTTGAGCCCTTGCCCCGCCGCTTGCCGCTGACAGCGCACACGAAGCCGCCCTTCTTTACCGCGCTCCGTCCAATGGGCAGCACGTCGCCGCACTTAAGGCCCAGGTAGGGGATCTCGCCCAGGGTTTCGTCGAAGTAGAAGCAGTAGTGCGCGGGAGTGATCTCGTCAGTCGAGATGTCGTCGCGCAGCTTGGGATTATTGGCCGGATTTTTATTGTCCCAGGGCAGGTCTTCGCCGGCCAGCTGGCGCTTGATCAGTTCCGGGTCTTCGGTGAGGAAGAGGATGCGCCCTTGCAGGCGAACTTTGTCTGGGCGTTTGTCGATCTTGCGATCCAACAGCGAGGTGATCACGTTCCTATTTTACCGCCGGGCGTTGGGTTAGGACCGGGAAAAAGCCACTGCAGCGGAAGCCGAACAGAGAACCTCAGGCGCTAAAGCGACGCATTTTCACTGGCCTGGCGGCAAGACCGAGGTCGTGCCCTTCCCAAGACTGCTTCGCGCACTACGCGAGGTTCGGCTAGTGGTGGCCGTGTTTGTGGTCGTACTCTTCTCCTGCAGGAATGGCCACGCTCAAGCGGTTCTCTTTAGGCGCCAGCGGACATGTGGCGTAGGGCGTGACCGCACACGGCGGATTGTAGGCTCGATTGAAGTCGAGAACAACGGTGCCGTTGGTCACAGGATCAGTCTTCAGAAAACGGCCACCGGGATAAGTATCGGTCTTGCCGGTGGGATCGCTGAAGACGAAGAACAGACCCTTGGCGGCATCGCCACCCAGATCGGTCAGCCTCAACTCCTGACCATTGAGTTTGAAAACCGCAGTCCCAGCAATCGGGGTCGGGGAGACATCGCCCAGCACGTTGGGAACATCGACCGTCTGTTTGTCATCAGAAGGCAGAAAGGATGCGGTCACTCGATACGACAAGTCCAGGGGAAAGAATTGCGCTCCGCGGAATTGACGCACGGCGTCGCTGTCAAGATCTTTTAGCCGGATGCCGACGCGCTCGCCGCGAATGATCGCATGAAACCGCAAGTTTCCCAGCTCGACTACCGTGGGATTGTCCGCCGTATCCGGCTGAAGCTCGGCCGTGGTAGCGGGTTTGCCCGCAATGACCGCATTAACATCG
>DATGYF010000435.1:0-7460 GCA_035298145.1 Terriglobales bacterium
ACTCAAGATCCCGACAGGCCGGCAGACTGGCCAACCCGGAAGGGGATGGTCCTTCCACGATCCCGTGCTGCGCGCGGCGCTGGTGGTTTTCCTCGTCCTGGCTACTGTAGGCGGAGCGTTCTTCACCTACTACTACGTCAAGTTTGGCCGCATGATCGACCAGCGCTTCAAGGGTCCGGTGTTCGGCAACTCGGCCCGAATTTACGCCGTCGCCCGGCCCGTCCAGGTGGGCGAAAAGATCGAAGCCCGACAGATTGCGCTCCAGTTGCGCCGTGCCGGCTATGACCAGAACGGCAAATCGCCCATGGGCAGTTACCGCCTTTTTGAAGGCGGCATCGAGATCAAGCCTGGCTCCGACTCCTATCACAGCCCGGAATCGGCCATCATCCGTGTCCGCAGCGGCAAGGTGGAAAGCATCACCAGCAAATCTGGCGATCTGGCGGCCTACGAACTCGAACCGCAGATGATCACTTCCCTGTTCGATGCCGGGGACCGGTCCAAGCGGCAGCTGGTTACCTACGATGAGATTCCGAAGCTGATGGTGGATGCGGTGCTGGCCATCGAAGACCGGCGCTTTTTTCAGCACGGTGGCGTGAACTTCCTGCGCCTGGCCGAAGCCACCTGGATTGACGTAATCCACGGCCGCCACGAGCAGGGCGGTTCCACCATCACCATGCAGCTTTCCCGAAAGTTTTTCCTGACTCCGGAAAAGACCGTCAAGCGCAAATTGTCGGAGATGCTGATTGCCGTCGAAATGGAGCAGAAGCTCAGCAAGCAGCAGATTTTCGAGTTCTATGCCAATCGCGTCGATCTGGGCCAGCGCGGGTCCTTCACCATCAACGGTTTTGGACAGGCCGCGCAAGCCTATTTCAACAAAGATCTGAAGGACGTGACCCCAGCGGAAGCGGCGCTGATCGCGGGAATTATCCAGGCGCCCAGCTATCTTTCACCCTACCGCCATCCCGAGCGCGCCCTCGAACGCCGCAACCTGGTGCTGGACGCCATGGTGGAAACCCATACCCTGACCCAGGCGGAAGCGGAAAAGGCCAAGGCCACCCCGCTGAAGTTGGCGCCGCCCAACGTCGAGGCCAGCGACGCACCCTACTTCGTCGATCTGCTGCGGGATACGCTTATCACCAAGCTCGACGAGCGGCAGATGAACGACCAGAGTTATCGCATTTACTCGACTATCGATCCTGACCTGCAAAAAGCGGCGGCAGCCGCAGTGCAGACCGGAATGAAGCTGGTGGACGACCAGGTAACGAAACTGCGCACCAAACGCAAGCGGATCGGAAAGAACAAGTATGAGACCACCGTCCTGCCCGGACCGCAGGCCCAGGTGGCGATGGTGGTCATGGATCCGCACACCGGTGAAGTTCTCGCGCTGGTGGGGGGACGGAATTATGGCGTCAGCCAGTTGAACCATGCCGTGGCGAAACGTCCCACGGGATCGATTTTCAAGCCTTTCGTTTACGCCGCTGCCATGAATACGGCGCTGGACGGCACGAATCCAATATTCACCCCGGCGACCCTGGTACAGGATGCCCCCAGCACCTTCGCCTATGGCGACCAGATCTACGAGCCGCGCAACTACAAAGAGGAGTATCACGGCGACGTGACCGCGCGTTATGCCCTGGCCATGTCCTTGAACAACGCCACGGTAAAGATGGCGGAAGAAGTGGGCTATGACAAAGTGGCCGACCTGGCCAAGGCTGCCGGGATCACGTCGGTGAAGGCCACGCCCGCCATGGCGCTCGGCGCTTACGATGCCACTCCGCTCGACATGGCGGCGGCCTATACCGTCTTCGCCAATGGCGGAGTGCGCATTTCTCCGACTCTGGTCAACTCGGTGCGGAACGCCAACGGCGATATCGTCCTGGACTTCAAACCGGACACTCACCCCGTCCTCGATCCCCGCGTGGCCTATATCATGACCGACATGATGGAAGGGGTGATGAACTACGGCACGGCGTACACCGTACGCCAGCTCGGCTTCACGGCCCCCGCCGCTGGCAAGACGGGCACTTCGCATGACGGCTGGTTCGCCGGCTATACCAGCAACCTGCTGTGCATTGTCTGGGTAGGTTATGACGACTACAGCGACATCCGCTTGAGCGGCGCCCAGACCGCAGCCCCGATCTGGGCGGAGTTCATGAAGAAGGCAGTGGCCCTGCCGCAGTATGCCGATGCCAGGGCGTTCGCGCAGCCCTCAGGCGTGGTAGATGTGCAACTCGACAAGACCACCAATTTGCTGGCCACGCCCTCCTGCCCGGAAACCTACAGCGTAGCCTTCATCGCCGGCACCGAGCCCAGTGAGACCTGCGATCAGGGGACGGGAATGCGGGGCTTCTTCTCCCGGGTCTTTGGTTTGGGCGGCGAGAAGGCGCTTCCGCCTCCACCGCCTGGGGCCCAGCCCGGCACGCCGCCGGGAACGGGCACTGCAGCCGAAGATCCCGGCAAAAAGAAAAAAGGCTTTTTAGGCAAGATTGCGGGTATCTTTAAAGATGACAAACCGTCTAACAATCCGCCACCCAAACCGGCGGAAACGGACGGTAAGGGTCCTCAGTAGACGAGCCCGCGCCGAGTTGGCTCTGTCTTCAGGAGCGGACTTATGGGTCGTCAATCTCTGCTGTACCTCCTGCTGGTAGCGCTTTTCCCCACTCTGTCCCTGGCGCAGGTCCATCATTTTGCCCAGGCTCATTCCTCGGAGCAGGTTGAGGTCAGTCCGCCGCCAGTGCGGCGAGCCGAGCCCCCGTCGGCCGGCGCCGCGGTTGCCGACCTGGAAGCTCGCGGCGATACCCTGCGCTCCCAAAAGTTCTATCTGGATGCCTTGGATTACTACCGGGCGGCGCTGAAGAAAGAACCCGACAGCGCCAGGCTCTATAACAAGACTGGCATCAACGAACTGCAGATGGCGCGCTTCGGCGAGGCCCGCAAAGACTTCGAACGGGCGATCAAGAATGATCGCCAGTTTGCCGACGCCTACAACAATCTGGGCGTAATTTATTACCTGCAAAAGAAATACGGAAAGGCCATCAAGGAGTACGAAAAGGCGATCAAGATACGGCAGGATTCCGGCTCATTTTTCAGTAATTTAGGAGCGGCATACTTCTCCAAGAAGGACTACGTGAAGGCCGGTCTGGCTTACAACCAGGCCCTGCAACTCGATCCCGATATATTTGAGCGAACTTCGCACACCGGGGTGCTGGCCCAGATGTCATCGCCGGGCGACCGCGCCCATTTTTACTACGTGCTGGCCAAGCTCTACGCCAAAAGCGGCGTCACAGACCGCTCCCTGCAATACCTGCGACGAGCCATGGAGGAAGGCTATAAGGGCATTGAGGACGTGTATAAAGACTCGGAATTTGCCGGACTGCGCAAGGATCCCCGGTTTACCGAGCTCATGGCCGCACGGCCGGTGGCAATTCCGGAATAAGCATTGAATTTACGAACATTTACACAAGTCCGCGAAACTTTCTCCGCAGCCCGTGTTTACAAACATTAATTACTCCTGAAAACAACAGGGTGAGTAAGGAGAAACGGTAGCCCATCGGTCGTCGACCCGAGCACGCCCCAAGCAGACGACCGGTGGGTTTTGTTTGTCTGGAGATCAATTCTTGTGCCTCAGCAGTGGGCACATGGCCAAGGCCTGGGCGGTTAGGCTTCTGGGGCCCTGAACTCACCCCAAGGCCACAAGCCCTCGACTCTGGCTGCTGATAAGGTTTGGCCAATTGCCAAGCGCCAATTGCTAATGGCTGTCCGCGATGTACTTCTCCACTGCTTGTTTCCACTTTCCCTGCGCCTTCAGAATAAATTCGATCACGTCCCGCAGCGCCCCATCACCCCCGGCGTGAGGGGTGACGTAATGGGCGGCCTGTTTTACCTCGCGGCGAGCATTAGCCACGGCGACGGAAAAACCGCAATTGCGCATCACAGTAAGATCGATTACGTCGTCCCCGACGAAGGCAACTTCGCTGGCGCTAAGTCTTTCCGCGCTGAGAATTTCGCGAAAGGCTTTCAACTTGTTCCGAATGCCCTGGTGGACCTGCTCCAGCTTAAGATCGCGGGCGCGCAAGGCCACGGTTTCAGAATTGCGCCGGGTGATGAGTCCTGCCTTGATGCCGGCGATGCGGGCGATCGAAATGCCGGCGCCATCCTGAGCGTGAAATCCTTTGGCTTCAACTACGATTTGTCCAGACGCCGCGCCACCGGATTCGCTGGTGGACACGGGAAAAAGAAAAAGTTTGCCGTCAGTGAGGACGCCATCTACGTCGAAAAGAAGGAGCTTGATTCTCCTGGCACGGGCTTGGGCAGATGATTTTTTCGGCATTGCCGGGATTCTAGCATTCAGCCCGCATACCATCTATGCGCGGGCGATCCACAGGATCGGAAACTGCTTTCCGAGTCTTTCGAAGTCGCGGTCGGAAGTCACCAGCACCGCCTGGTTGAGAACTGCTAATGCAGCGGCCACGCAGTCCACATAGGGAAGCTTGTGGACGGCCTTGAGTTCTCCCGCCTTGAGCGCCTGGGGAAAGTCAACAGGAAGGATCTGGAGCGGAAGGCGCGACAGTTTCGCAAGCGTCTGCCGCGCCTTGTCCTCTCCCCGCCTTTGCCACAATAAGTAGAAAACCTCACCCCAATTGAGGACAGAGAGGAGGACGGAAACTTCGTTTCGCAAGGCGGACTGAAGCAGTTTTTCCACCTTCCCGAATCCCGCACCGGCTTCAACTAGATCCAGTACAGCATTGGCGTCGAGGACGTAGGTCCTGGTCACCGCGTCCGGTCCTTCTCGATGCGGTGCTCACGTTCGCGAGCCGCGACCAGAGAATCCTTACCTTTGAGGCATCCCACCAGGCTGTGGATGAACTCGTCCGTAATAGGCTCGAGAACCAAATGGTCCCTTTCACGATACACGCTGAGGCGCGTGCCTTCCTCGATGCCAAGCTCCCTCCGCAAATCGCTCGGGATCACAACGGCACCGGTCGCACTGACGAACGCTGTCCCTGACAACATCATGTCCATGGCTGCCGACGCTGGTTGCGGTTTCGAATCAATACCTTCATGACGAAGCGCCGACCCGTTGTTGCCTGGAACCAATGGCGGCGGGAGTTGCTTTGAATAGACCGCATCGTACCAGTCAATCAGCGGCTTGTATTGGGTCGGAAGATCAACGGGATCGGGGAGAATCCTCCCGTTTTCCCGATCCGGGTGACATGGGTCCCCTTTCCGGTAAAGCCTTCTCCGCCCCCGCGAGTCCTCATGAAGCATGCGATGATTTACCGGATCCGCGGGCTTACTCGCGACACAGTGGTACGAGACATGTTGATTAAATCCCGGCCTGATCTCCCAATTTTCATTCCTGGCCCGCGCCTTTATCTCCTGAACTGCGAAATCCGTTCGCCCAGGATTTTCGCGTTGAAGTAGAGCGACAGCGAGCCAAACTTCGTCAGCGACCTTCATAACCACTCCTAATGGATGAATGTTACAAACATCCATAAAATATCATCCATAATCACACCCGTCAAGGCTTGTCACGGAGACGCGTGGTCTCGCTTATCATTCCTCTGCATGTGGCGAACGTTTTGCGAAAGTCCCATGCTAGAATATTCCACCGTGTTTTCCCCTCCCTCTGCTCTCGCCTGGGCACACCCGCTGGTTGCGGAGTGGTTTGTCCGGAAATTCGGTACGCCTACCGAGCCCCAGGAGCAGGGCTGGCCTCACATTCTTGCCGGGCGAACCACTCTCATCTCCGCGCCGACTGGTTCCGGCAAGACTCTGGCGGCGTTTCTAGCCTGCATCGACCGGCTGGTGCGCAAGGCGCTGGCCGGCGATCTCAACGACCGTACCGAAGTTTTGTATGTTTCGCCGTTGAAAGCGCTGGGCAACGATATTCAGAAGAACCTCGAAGGGCCCCTGAGCGAGATTCTTCAGATGGCGGGCGAGCGCGGATTGCTGATGCCGGAGATTCGCACCGCCGTCCGCACCGGCGACACACTGGTGCACGAACGCCGGGCCATGCTCAAGCGGCCGCCGCACATTCTGGTCACCACGCCGGAGTCGCTCTACATTCTGCTGACCGCGGAAAAGAGTCGCGCCATTCTGCGGGATGTAGAAACCGTCATCGTCGATGAAATCCATGCCGTCGCCGACGACAAACGCGGTGCGCACCTGGCACTTTCGCTGGAGCGCCTGGAAGCGCTCACGCATCGCCCGCCAGTACGCATCGGACTTTCGGCGACCCAGAAGCCCATCGAAGAAGTGGCTCACTTTCTGACCGGCAATGGAAGGCCGGCGCCGGTGATCGTGGATGTCGGGCACAAGCGGAAACTCGATCTCGCGGTCGAAGTTCCCGGCTCGTCCCTGGGACCAATCACCACCAATGAAATGTGGGACGAGATTTACAACCGGCTCGTGGAACTGGTCGAGCAGCATCGTTCCACCCTGGTGTTCGTCAATACCCGGCGGCTGGCGGAGCGCATTGCGCACAACCTGGGCGAACGCTTGGGCGAGGAAAACGTCGCCGCGCATCATGGCAGCCTGTCGCGCAAGCTCCGCCTCTCCGCGGAACAGAAGCTGAAAGAAGGCAAGGTCAAAGTTCTGGTAGCGACGGCATCGCTTGAACTGGGAATCGATATCGGCACGGTGGACCTGGTGGTACAGATCAGTTCTCCGCGGGCGATCGCAGTTGCGCTGCAACGCGTCGGACGTTCCGGCCACTGGCGCGGCGCCTTGCCCAAAGGACGATTCTTCGCCGGCACGCGCGATGACCTGCTGGAGTGCGCCGCGTTGGTGCGCGCCATCCGGCAAGGAGACCTGGACCGGCTGATCATTCCCGATGCTCCTCTGGATATTCTGGCGCAGCAGATTGTGGCCACCTGCGCGGCCGAGAGCAGCTCTGTTCGTAGTAGCGCCGCCGTCCCGGCGGCTGTCGTGGGGGCGTCCCGCCCCCACCTTCGAGGGCAAGATGCCCTCGTGACAGCCGGCGAGGACGCCGGCGCTACAAGTGGTGGTTGGGATGAAGATGAACTCTTCGCCCTGGTCACGCGCGCTTATCCCTATCGCAATCTTTCCCGCGAGATTTACAACTCGATTCTCGAAATGCTCTCTGAGGGCATAGCATCGCGGCGCGGGCGCTATGGCGCTTACATCCATCACGATCGCGTGAACCGGAAGCTGCGGCCACGGCGGGGCAGCCGGCTGGCGGCCATCACCAGCGGCGGCGCCATTCCGGAAACCGCCCTCTTCACCGTGGTCGCCGAGCCCGACGGCATTGTGGTCGGCACCCTCGACGAAGACTTCGCGGTCGAAAGCAATGCCGGCGACATCATGCTGCTGGGAAACACCTCGTGGCGCATCCGTCGCGTGGAGGGCAAATCTGGACGCGTGCTGGTGGAGGATGCTCACGGCGCTCCACCCAGCGTTCCCTTCTGGCGTGGCGAGGCCCCCGCGCGCACCCAGGA
>DATGYF010000436.1:0-2069 GCA_035298145.1 Terriglobales bacterium
TGCCCGGGCACTCTACCGCCTGGTTCGTAGGTTATCCCGAACTGGCCAGCGGGCCGGGGCCATACCAGATCGAGCGCGGATGGGGCGTTTTCGATCCCGCCATGGATCCCACGAAGGAGGAGACTTACAAGTTTCTCGACAGATTTATCGGCGAGATGGCCGGACTTTTTCCCGACCAGTTTTTTCATATTGGCGGCGATGAAGTAAACGGTAAGGAGTGGGACGCGAATCCCAGAATCCAGGCCTTCAAGCAGGCCCACGGCCTGAAAGACAACGCCGACCTGCAGGCATACTTCAACCAGCGGGTGCAGAAAATCGTGGCCAAGCACGGCAAGACCATGCTGGGCTGGGATGAAATCCTTCGCCCCGATCTGCCCAAGGACATCGCGATTCAATCGTGGCGCGGGCCGGATTCTCTGGCCCAGGCGGCGAAGCAGGGCTATCGCGGACTGCTTTCGTCCGGCTTCTACGTTGACCTGATGTGGTCGGCGGAGCGGCATTATTCGACCGAGCCGCTGAGTGGCGCCGCCGCCAACCTGACTCCGGAGGAACAGAAGCGCATCCTGGGCGGCAAAGCCTGTATGTGGTCGGAGTATGTTTCGCCGGAAAATATCGATTCCCGCATCTGGCCGCGCACCGCAGCCATCGCCGAAAGATTATGGTCGCCGCAAGATGTGCGCGATGCGAATTCGATGTACCAGCGCATGGCGGTGACCAGCCGCTGGCTGGACGGGTTGGGCTTGACTCACAATTCGAGTTACGCTCCCATGCTTCGCCGCATTGCCGGGACGGATAACATCGCAGCCCTCAAAGTTCTGGCCGATGTGCTCGAGCCGGTGAAGGACTACACCCGGGAGGAAACCGCGCCGGCTCCGGCCACCAGCGCTTCGCCGTTGAATCGCGTGGTGGACGCGGTGCGTCCGGAAAGCGTGACGGCCAGGCAATTTGCTGAAGCGGTCAACGAACTTACTGGCGGCGCGGCCAGGCCGGGCACCGAAGCCCGCATCAGGGAATTGCTCAATCGCTGGCGCAACAACCAGGTCGAGCTTCAGCCCCAGTTTGAGAAGTCACTTCTGCTCAAGGAGGTCGCGCCGCTTTCGTTGAATCTCTCGGCGCTCGGCGGCGCAGGCCTGACCGCTCTTGACTACCTTGACCGGGGCGAGCCTGCTCCGGTTGACTGGGTAACGGGACAGCTGGCGCTGGTCGAGCAAGCCAGGAAGGCGCAGGCGCAACTGCTGATCATGGTGGCCCCGTCGGTCGAGAAGCTGATTCAGGCCAGCGCAGGGCAGGCCGCTCCGTCCTCAGCGCCGGCAAAATAGTAGTAGCTGATTCCCCCGATCGCCCGAGCAGAATCCTACAGGAATCATGATAGACTAGACCAGTTGAACTAAGTCCATACAAGCTATGAAAACAGTCAATATTCACCAGGCTAAGACTCAGCTCTCGAAACTCATCAAAGAGGCCTCAAAGGGCGAGACCTTCATTATTGCCAAGGCTGGCAAACCAGTCGTAAAGGTCACTGCGCTTGGCGCTCCGACCGGTTCTCAGGTACGGCGGCTCGGGTTCATGGCGGGCCAGATCTCTGTGCCAGACGACTTTGACCGGATGGGCAAGGCGGAGATCGAGCGAATCTTCGGCGGCGGTGCATGAAGCTCTTGCTGGATACCCATCTTCTGCTTTGGGCTGCCGGTGAACCCAGGCGGCTGTCAAAGGCAGCCCGGGCTCTCATCGACAATCCGGACAACGAGCTGCTCTTCAGCGCGGCGAGTCTGTGGGAAGTGGCAATTAAACGCGGTCTGGGCCGGAAAGATTTTAAGGTGGATGCGCGGCTGCTGCGCCGGGGTTTATTGGACAACGGGTACCGCGAATTGCCAATCCTCAGCGATCATGTGGTGGCCACGGAGAGTTTGCCGCTGATTCACAGGGACCCTTTCGACAGAATCCTGGTGGCACAGGCGACGGTCGAAGGCATCACGCTGCTGACCATCGATTCCCTGGTGTCGCAGTACCCGGGTCCTATCAGGACAGTGTAGAAATCCGCGCTATCATTGCCCTGAAGTATTCATGTA